>JADGGM010000727.1 GCA_019689955.1 Gemmatimonadaceae bacterium | reverse complement strand
CGTTCGCGCCGAGCCGCTCGGCCCGGGAGGCCCGACGCCCCCGTCGCGCCCGTTTTCCCCACACCCTCTTCCCGTTTCGCCCATCCTGAGTAGACTTTGCCTTCGTGACAGCCGAAACCATGCGCATCCTCTTTCTCGCCGCCTTCATCCTGGGGCTGGTGCTCGGCGTGGTCAGCATGATCGCCGGGATCGACCGCGACCAGCGCCGTGGACGGTGGGTCCGGTTCATCAACCTCCCGACGGCTGGCGTCGCCGCGACGCTCTTCGGCCTCGTCGGCTACCCGCTCGCCAAATACTCATCGCTCGGCCCGCTCGCCATGACCCTCATCGCGGGGAGCGCTGCGCTCGTCGGTGCGGTGGGGATGCTCGTGTTGATCGCCGGCTGGGCCGTCCCGAGCGCAGCCCGCGACGTCGCTGACGAACGCTACATCCTCCAGGGACACCTCGCTCACGTCACGCGCGCCATCCGCCCCACGGAAACGGGCGAGATCACCTTCGAGCACGAGGGGCGCCAGTACACCCTCCGCGCATGTAGCATCGACGGAAAGCTCATCGCCCAGGACTCCGAGGTCGTCATCGAGCGGATCGAGGACGAAATAGCCTACGTGGAGCTCTGGACCACGATCGCCAAACAGCTCGAGCTCCCGTCATAGCGCCCCTGGCCCCTCCAGGGCGCCCCCGGCGTCCGTCTTGCGTCGTATCCTGCCCGGTCGTATGGTGCACGGGTCGAGGTGAGCGCTATGTCGGATGCAGTGCTGTTCGCCATCGTTTTCGTGGGCTTCTTCGGCCTGCGCATCGTGGCGGCAACGATCTTCTTCTATTTCATCCTCCCCGAAGGGGACCGCTGCCCCAACTGCGACACGCCCACCGTGCGGGTGCAGTCCAAAGGCTGGAACCTGCTCATGCCGTGGTTTCGCACCAGTTGGTGCTACAACTGCAACTGGGAAGGGCTCCTCCGCCACGGCCGCCTCACCCCCACGGAAGCCGCGAGCGAAGCCTCCAGGGCGCACGATGTGAAGACCCCGTAACGTACGCCACCGCGCCCAGCTACCCTCCTCGCACGTACACCTGGCACCACCCCGGCCAGTTCCCACTCATCTCCACGAAGTCATCGAAGTACACGAGCCCGAGCGACTCCAACTGGTCCGTGAGATCGGTGATCGCGTCCGGGTCATACAGCGGCCCCACCGCAATCAGGTTCCCCTCCACGCGGAACTCGTCCGGCGTGAGGTTGTAGCGCGCGTCAAGATCGGAGCGCGCGATCCCCGCACGCTCGAATGCGGCCCGACGAATGAGCATCGTGGGCGCCGATGCAGAAAGCTCCAGAGGCATGCCCGAAAGCTCGCCGCACTCCCTACAGTTTGTCCACCGACCCGGCAACCGCCTGGCCTCCGTCCGCCGCGCCTAGGACGGTTTCGCTTCTCGGCCCCCGCC
>JADGGM010000034.1 GCA_019689955.1 Gemmatimonadaceae bacterium | reverse complement strand
GCGCATGGCTGGTGGCCGTGTCAATGGACGGACGCGGCATCGATTCGGTAAGCCCGCCCCGCCGGATTAACTTTCGAGAGCGGCCACCACGACCGCGCCGCGCCCGATTCGTTTCCCCCGGAGCCCCGAGCACCCGTGCACGATATTCAGACGGCCGTCCGCCGCCGGCGGACGTTCGCCATCATCAGCCACCCCGACGCCGGCAAGACCACCCTCACCGAGAAGCTCCTCCTCTACGGCGGCGCGATCCACCTCGCCGGCTCGGTGAAGGCGCGGCGCGCCCAGCGCCACGCGACGAGCGACTGGATGAAGCTCGAGCAGGAGCGCGGGATCTCCGTCACATCGAGCGTCATGCAGTTCGAGTACGAGGGGTTCCAGATCAACCTCCTCGACACCCCCGGGCACGAGGACTTCTCCGAGGACACCTACCGCACTCTCGTCGCCGCCGACAGCGCGGTGATGCTCCTCGACAACCGCCGCGGCGTCGAGGAGCGCACGCGGCAGCTCTTCGCCGTCTGCAAGCGCCGCCGCACGCCGATCTTCACCTTCGTCAACAAGTGCGACCGCGCCGGCACGGACCCGCTCCGGCTCGTGAGCGACGTGGAAGCGGACCTCGGCATCGCCTGCTACGCCGCGAGCTGGCCGATCCACCGCGACGGCGCGTTCGTCGGCGTGTACGACCGCCGCCACGGGCGCGTCCACCTCTTCGCCCGCGGCGAGGACCACGGCGCCACGCGCGCCGCCGAGCAGGCGCTCGCGCTCGACGATCCCGCCCTCCACACCCTCCTCGGCGCGCCCACGCACGAGCAGCTCGCGCACGACCTCGCGCTCCTCGACGAGGCCGGGCACCCGTTCGACGCCGGCGCCATCCTCGCCGGCGACCTCACCCCCGTCTACTTCGGGAGCGCGCTCACGAACTTCGGCGTCGAGCCCTTCCTGCGCGACTTCCTCCAGCTCGCCCCCGCGCCGACCCCGCGCGAGTCGACTGCGGGACTGGTCGAGCCCACGTCGGACGCGTTCACCGGCTTCGTGTTCAAGATCCAGGCGAACATGGATCCGCGTCACCGCGACCGCGTGGCGTTCGTGCGCGTCTGCTCCGGACGCTACGAGGCGGGGATGGAAGTGATGCACGTGCGCACGCGGAAGCCCTTTCGCCTCGCCGCGCCGCAACAGTTCCTGGCGCGCGAGCGCGTCGCCGTCGACGTGGCCTGGCCGGGCGACGTGGTGGGGGTGATGGATCGCGGCACGCTGCGCATCGGCGACACGCTCTCGGCCGCCGGGCCGATCGAGTTCTCGGGGATCCCGCGCTTCCCTCCCGAGCACTTCGCGCGCGTCGTGCTCACCGACCCGATGCGGCGCAAGCAGCTCGACGCGGGGCTCCGCCAGCTCACCGAAGAGGGCGCGGCGCAGGTGTTCTTCACGTCGGCCACCGAGACCACCGGCCCCACGCCGATCGTCGGCGCGGTGGGGCTGCTCCAGTTCGACGTCATGCTCCACCGCCTCCAGCACGAGTACGGCGTCACCGCGCGCCTCGAACGCATCTCGGCCCGCTACCCGCGCTGGATCACCGGGCCCAAGGCCGAGGTCGAGCGCGTGGCCACCGAACGCGGGCGCACGTTGCTCTACGACGCCTCGGGCGCGCCGCTCCTCCTCTTCGAGGACGAGTGGGCCCTGCGCTGGACCCTCGAACGCGAGCGCGGCGTGCAGTTCCACGAGGTCGCGCCGTAGCTCGGACGGCGCGCGCCCCGTCACCGCGCTACGGCGCCAGCACGAGGAGCGAGAACGACCCCGCGACCATCGGCCCGTGCGTGGCGAACGTGGTCGCGTTCTTCGGCACCGGTCCGAACTTCGCCCCCACGGTGTACACGCGGTGCGTGCGCGGGTCGAGCTCCAGCGTGCGCGCCCCCGTCATCGTCCGAACCGTCTCCACCACGCGGAACCGGTCCGGCGTGTCCTCATGGATCACCGTCAACGTCCCCTCGCCGTTGGAGGCGAACACGTTCCCCGTCCCCGGGTCGAAGCGCGCACCGTCGACCCCCGCGCCGATGGGGAGCGTGGCGATGACCTGCCCCGAGGCGATGTCGGAGACCGCCATGGTCTTGTTCCGGCACACGCTGAACAGCCGCCCGTGCTCGCGGTCGATGGCGAGCCCGGTCGGTGAGGCGCACGGCGCGATCGACCACTGCCGCGTGACGCGCGCGGCGCGCGCATCGATCTCGGCCACCGCATTCGCGTCCACGAGGTTGACGTACAGCATCCCGGTCCCCGCGGACACGCCGAACTCCGGGCTCGCGTGCAGGGCGATCGAGTCGACCACCGCACCCGCTGCGGGATCGATCATCGTCGCGGAGCCCGCGTCGCCGTTGAACGTGACGATGCGCTGCGTGGCCGGGTCATAGAGGATTGCGTCGGCGTCCGCGGCGGCGCGGATGACGGCGAGCGGCGCGAGCGTGTGGAGGTCGAACATGCGCACCGTGCCGTCGCGCCCCGACGTCGCGAACCCGCGGCCGTGCGCCTCGTCGAACGCGATCCCGTGCGCGCGGTCGAGCCCCGGGACTTCGCCGATCACCTTCCCCTTGTCGGGGTCCACGACGAGGATGCGGTTCTGTCGCGCGATGAAGAGGCGGTTGGTCGTTGTATCGAGGGCGAGGTAGTCCCAGCCGCCGTCGCCGCCGAGCCGGAAGGTGCGGACCACGTGGTACCCTGCACGGACCATCGGCGCCGCGCCGAGCACGGTGGTCGTGGCGAGGGCGGCGACTCCGAGAGAGAGCGCGGGAAGCGCACGCATGAGAGCGGACCTCCTGTGAGAGCGCATGATCGCCGAGCAGGCGACACGAGTTCCCCCTGCCGTGTCGCCCTCCGAAAGAAGATATGGGCAGAGGCGGCCAGATAGGTAATACATCCCATCGGCGAGCTCATGCGGCTGACCGTCTCGTGCTGCCGGTGTATGTTCGGTAGGCGAATCCTGCTCCCCCGGGGCCTCGCGTCCGCATGCGTCGGCGCTCCCATCCCGTCATCGAACCCGCGGAACGATATCTCCGTCAATCAGGGATCGATGGACGAAGGGCCGGAGCATTGCGCTCCGGCCCCGTCGCGTGCGTCACTCGGGCAGATCCTCGCCACTTGGCGGCGGAGAGGGCATCTGCCTGCCGTGGTCCGGCCCCGGTCTCCGAGTCCGCATCCGTTGCACGCCGACCCCGCGTCCGTGCGCCGCTCCCCAGCCGGGCCTCGCGCCCCGGTGCATCGCGTTACTGGTCGCCATCATCCACGCCGTGGCCAGTTGGTCCGGCGTGAGGACACTGAGCGCGTCCCGCACATCCGCGTGGTGTCGATCGCGCGCGGCTTTCATCGCTTCGATCAGCGCGGGCGGCGGGCCGTTGCGCTCGAGGCGGCGCGTGGTGTCGCCCGGCTGCGGGCGGTGCCGCATGGTCATCGGGCCGAGCGAGTCCAGGCGGGCGCGGAGCGCCTGCCGCTCCGCGCCGGCGCGGCGCGCGACCGCGGCGAGTCGGACGACCTGCTGGTCGGTGAGCTGCAGCTCCGCGGTGTGGGAGAGCAGGAACCCGGCGAGGTCCCACGTGGGGAAGGGCGTCGCGGTGATGCGTCCGGCCGCCGGGGGCGGGCCTCCCGGCGCCTGCGCGCGCACGATGGTCGGTGCCGCACCGATGCCGCAGAGGAGGATGAGACCGCATGTGAGTCGCTTCATGGTGATGTCCCGTGGAGGTGAACCCGAGCTGCTGCCGGTGGGCGATGGCCTTCTCATCGATGTAGACCGGTGAGCGTCACGGCGCGTTAGTCGTCGTCGGCGCGGCGCCCCGGCTGCATCACGGCCGCAGGCCGCGCAGGATCGGCAGCCCCCGTCGCCATCGTCGCCCTTGCCCGCGCTCGCCCCGGGGCGTATCGTCTGTCGCGCTCATCAGTAGCTGCAACTCGGTACCACAATATGGAACGCCGCGCCCGGTGCGGTGCCCGCCGCGAATCGGTGGCGGGGCGCGGGGCCGGCGTGGCAGAGGGATCCGATGATCGAGACGCTCGCCCGCGCGCGCGCCGTGGCGCTCGCGCTCCTCGCGGCGGCGGGCCCGGTGACGGGCGCGCACGCACAGGCCGCGGACGACGGCGTGCCCGCGCTCGCCGCGCACGTGGAGGTGCGCCGCACCGCGCACGGCGTCCCGCACATCCTCGCCGACAACCTCGCCGCGGCGGAATACGCGCTCGCGTACGTCCAGTGTGAGGACTACGGGGCGCGCGTCGCGCTCGACCTCCTCCGCGCGCGTGGGGAGATGGGGCGGTGGTTCGGGCGAGACAGCATGGAGCACGACTTCGCCGCGCGGCTTGCGTACGCGCGTGCGGTGGAGACGTACCCGCGCCTCGATCGCGCGACGCGCGACGTGTACGAGGGGTTCGCGGCGGGGGTGAACCGCTACATCGCGCTCCACCCCGCGGAGTTCCCGCCGGGGTTCGCGCCCCACTTCACCGGCTACGACGTGCTCGCGCACGACGTGGAGATCGTCGGGGCCGAGCGCGCCGCGAAGTTCCTCGCGCGGATCGACCCCGGCGCGGCCCGCACCTCCCGCGTGGCCGCCGCAAGGGAGGGGGCGGAGGGCAACGCGCCGGGCGAAGGGGTGGACCCGCCGGATGAGGGATCGAACGCGTGGGCGTTCGCGCCGAGCCGCACGAAGTCCGGGCACGCCATTCTGCTCCGCAACCCGCATCTGCAGTGGAACGCCGGCTACTACGAGGCCCATCTGCGCGTCCCCGGCGTCCTCGATTTCTACGGGGACTTCCGCATCGGCGGGCCGTTCGGCGTGGTCGGCGGGTTCAATCGCGACCTGGCGTGGGCGACGACGAACAACGCGCCGCTCCTCGGGCAGATCTACGCCCTCGATGTCGACTCGGCGCACGTCGATCACTACCTGTTCGATGGCGCCTCGCTCCCGCTCGAGCGGCGGCTGGTGTCGGTGGAGCTCAAGAATGGGGCGGGGCTCGCGCGCGAGACGCGCGAGGTGTTGGGGACCCCGCTCGGCCCCGTGATCTACCGCGGGGGCGGGAAGATCTACGTCCTCCGGGCCGCCGGGGACCGCGACTTCCGCGCGGGCGAGCAGTTCCTGCGCATGATGCGCGCGCACTCGCTGGCCGAGTGGAAAGCGGCCATGCGCATGCGCGCGCGCGTGACATCCAACTTCACGTACGCGGACCGTGCCGGGAACATCTTCTACGTGTGGAACGGCGACGTCCCCGCGCTCCCGCACCCGAGCGGTGGCGACACGGTGGCGGTCGAGGCGCACGGGACCGCGGACGTGTGGACGGACTACATCCCCTTCGATTCTCTCCCGCAGCTCCTCAACCCCAAGGGCGGGTACGTGCAGAACTCGAACGACCCGCCGTACTACACGAACCTCCACCAGCTGCTCGACCCCGCACGCTTTCCGCCGTACTTCCCCGCGCCGCGCCTGGGGCTCCGCACGCAGCTCGCGCTGCAGCTCGTCGACACGCGGGCGAAGCTGAGCCTCGAGGACGTGCTCGCGCTCAAGCACTCGTATCGCATGCTCCTCGCCGACCGGGTGCGCGACGATCTCGTGGCCGCGGTGCGTGCCGCGCACCCCGATTCCGCAGTGGCGGCGGCGGCCGACCTCCTGGCGCGCTGGGATCGCACCACCGCGCCGGAGAGCCGCGGCGGCGTCCTGTTCGAGCTCTGGTGGCGCCGCTACATCGCCGGGGCGCGCGCCGACACCATGTACGCCGAGCCCTGGAGCCCGTCGGCGCCCACCACCACGCCGCGCGGGATCCGGTTCCCGGCGCGCGCGGTGGAGGCGTTCGCATGGGCGGTGCAGGAGACCGTGCGGCGCTACGGGCGCGTCGACGTCGCGTGGGGTGACGTGCACCGCGTGCGGATCGGCACCGTGGACGTGCCGGTCGGCGGGTGCCACGGCGATCTCGGGTGCTTCCGCGTGCTGTGGTACAAGGACGATCCCGACGGGAAGCGCGAGGCCGTGGGGGGGGATGGGTGGATCCTCGCCGTGGAGCTCGGGGACGAGCCGCGCGGCTACTCGGTGCTCGCGTACGGCGAGAGCGCGCGCCCCGATTCCCCCTTCCACAGCGACCAGGCGGCGATGTTCGCGCGCGGGGAGGTCAAACCGATCGCATGGTCCGAGCGGGACATCGCCGCGCAGACGATCCGGCGGTACCGTCCGGGCGAAATGCCCTAGGGCGCCGGGGGCCGGGGGGCGCTCTCTTGCCCCCTGGCCGACGGGACCGTATCGTCTAGCCGCTCTCACCTTTTACTGGAACGGCGTTCCACATAATGGAACGCCGGCCAACCACCCAGCCGCACCCCCATCTCACCGCCGCTCTCCAGGAGGTCAGACACCGCCCTCCCGTCGTTGGCAGCGCCATGCACGCGGCTCGTCACCGGACCCGTGGAGGGACGCCGAGGCCGCGTGCGCTCTCTCACCGTTTTCGCCCCAGAGGTCTCGATGAGTCGATGCTCAGCCGCTCGCACGGCTCGATGGGCCGTGCTCCTCGGAGCGCTCGCCGTCTCCCACCTCGGCGCACAAACGCCGCAGCAGGGCCGCATCACCGGGCAGGTCACCGACGCCGGGACGCGGCAGCCGGTGGCAGCCGCACAAATCAACATCGTGGGCACCACGATCGGCGTGCTCACCAACGATCGCGGGCAGTACACGATCCCTGGCCTGCGCCCCGGCCTCTACACCGTTCGTGTCCTGCGCGTGGGGTACTCGGAGCGGCGCGACACGGCCACCGTCACCGCCGGCCAGACCACGACGCTCGACCTGCAACTGCAGGCGGTCGCGACGACGCTGAACCCCGTCGTCACCACCGCGACCGGGCAGCAGCGCCGCGTGGAGGTCGGTAACGCCATCGGGCAGATCGACGCCGCGAAGGCGGCCGAGAACACCGGCGTCGCGAACATGGGGGACCTGCTCGTGGCGCGGACCCCGGGCGTCACCGTGTTCACGCCGACCCAGGTCGGCGCCGGCACCCGCGTGCGCATCCGCGGCACGAGCTCCCTCTCGCTCTCCAACAACCCGATCTACATCGTCGACGGCGTACGCGTCGAGGGGACGACGGGGTCGTCGAGTGTGAGCGTCGGCGGGACCACCCCGGCGCGCGTGAACGACCTCAATCCCGATGAGATCGAATCGATCGAAGTGGTGCGTGGCCCCTCGGCCGCGACGCTCTACGGGACCGACGCGGCGAACGGGGTGATCGTCATCACCACCAAGCACGGCGTCGCCGGCCGGCCCCAGTACACGTACTTCACCGAGCAAGGCTTCCACGCCGATCAGAACACGTACCCCACCGCGTACCGCGGGTGGACGACCGGCTCGACGCCGTCCAACACCACGCAGTGTTACCTGTACCAGGTCGCCGCGGGGACGTGCGCGCAGGACAGCGTCACGAGCTACAACCTGTACGCTGATCCCGAGGCCACGCCGTACGGCGTCGGCTACCGCCAGGCGCACGCCGTCCAGGTCGGCGGCGGGACGGAGACGCTGCGTTACTTCCTGCACGGCGAGTGGGAGGACGAGACGGGGGTCCTCAAGGTCCCCGAGTTCGACCAGCGCTACCTCGCCGCGCACGGTCTCGGGCTGCGCCCCGAGGAGGCGCACCCGAGCCACATGGGGCGCGTCACCGGGCGCACGCAGTTCAACATCCAGCTCGCCCCGAAGGCGAGCCTCGACCTGAGCGCCGGGTACACCTCCTCGAACACGCGGCTCCCGACGAGCGATGACTCCGGCGTCAACGGCGTCGCCGGCAACACCTACGGCGGGCCCGGCTTCAAGTACAACCTCTCCGCCAGCGGCGACACGCTCTTCGGCTGGCGGCAGTTCACGCCGCGCGACATCTACCAGACGTACACCGACCAGGGGATCAAGCGCCTGATCACCTCGGCGAACGGCCGGTTCGAGCCGTTCGAGTGGCTGTCGTTCCGCGGCACCTTCGGCCTCGATTACATCAACCGCACCGATACGCAGCTCTGCCGCTTCGCCAACTGCCCGGACCTCGGCGGCGACAGCCGGATCGGGTTCAAGATCGACAACCGGACGAACTTCTACACCTACACCGCCAACGGCGCGGTGACGGCCACGCGCCGCATCTCGGACGCGCTCGCGTCCAACACGACGCTCGGCGTGCAGTACACGGACGAGATCTTCGACGAGAACCTGGCGAGCGGCGTCGGGCTGCCCCCGGGCTCCACGTCGATCTCAGCCGCGGCGACGCAGACGTCCGGGGAGTCGCGGACCGAGAGCCGGACGCTCGGCGGGTTCCTCGAGGAGCACCTGGCCTACAACGACCGGCTGTTCGTCACCGGCGCCGTGCGGTCGGACCGGAACAGCGCGTTCGGGACGAACTTCAAGACGACCTTCTACCCGAAGCTCGCCATGTCGTGGGTGGCCTCGGACGAGCACTTCTTCCCGCGTCCCGCGTGGCTCGACCAGCTCCGGCTGCGCGGCGCGTTCGGCGCGTCGGGCGTCCAGCCGGGCGCCACGGATGCGGAGGCGTACTACACCGCCACGCGCACGCTCGGGGAGGCCGGGGAGGCGACCGGGCTCGTGTTCAGCGCCCTGGGCAACAAGAACCTCAAGCCCGAACGCTCCACGGAGCTCGAGCTGGGGTTCGATGCGACGGTGTGGGACAACCGCGTCAACCTCGAGGTCACGCACTACAACAAGACGTCGAAGGACGCGCTCATCAGCCGGGTGCTCCCGCCGTCGATCGGGACCGGGGCCACGGTCCGCTTCGAGAACCTCGGTGAGGTGCGCAACACGGGGTGGGAGCTCCTGCTGACCGCGCA
Organism: Gemmatimonadaceae bacterium; assembly: GCA_019689955.1. GTDB lineage: Bacteria > Gemmatimonadota > Gemmatimonadetes > Gemmatimonadales > Gemmatimonadaceae > JADGGM01. The sequence continues at coordinate 2,477 of JADGGM010000034.1, read as the reverse complement.
GCTCCTGCGGCGCGAGGCGTTCAGCTGGGACATCGGGTTCACCGGCTCGACGAACAACAACAAGCTCGTGAGCCTCGGCGGCGTCCCCAACATCGTCCTGAGCAGCACGCAGCAGCACCGCGAGGGGTACCCGCTGTACGGCTGGTGGGCGCGCGGGCTGGTGAGCTACCAGGACAAGAACGGCAACGGGATCATCGAGTACAACGCGGACCCCGCGCTGAGCGAGATCACCGTCACCGACACCGCGGTGTTCCTCGGCTACTCGCTCCCGCGGCGGGAGCTGACGTTCACCAACGGGTTCGAGTTCCTGGACCACCACCTGCGCTTGGGCGCGTTGATCGATTACAAGGGCGGCTTCAAGACGTACAACAACACCGAGCGCATCCGGTGCGCGAGCCGCAACAACTGCTCGGGGCTCATCAACCCGAACGCCTCGCTGTTCGAGCAGGCGCGGACGGTCGCGGTGCGCCTGGATCCGAGCCGCACGGTCGCCGGGTTCATCGAGGATGGCGACTTCATTCGGTTCCGCGAGCTGAACCTCAGCTTCACGGCGCCGGACAGCTGGGCGCGCAGCTTCCACGGCCAGCGGCTCAGCGCGTCGTTCGCGGTCCGGAACCTCGGCATCCTCTGGACCAAGTACACGGGGGTGGACCCCGAGGCGTTCGACACGACCGGGGATGCCCCTTCGGAGTTCCAGGCGTTCGGCCCGCCGACGTACTACGTCCTCCGCCTCACCCTCGGCTTCTAGGATGACACCGCCCATGACCTCATATCTGACTTCACGCTCCCGCGGGCCGCGCTCGGGGCGGCTCGCGGCGACGATGGCGCTCGCCGCCGCCGGCGTGCTCGCGGTCACGGCGTGCAACGTATCGAACCTGCTCGACGTGGAGACCCCGAACGTCATCAGCCCGGGCGACGTGCAGTCGGCCGCGGGCGCGGACGCGGTCCGACTCGGCGCGATCGCGCGCCTGAACGCCGCGACGAGCGGCGGCAGCAGCAGCTCGGAGGGGCTCTTCCTGCTCAGCGGGCTGTTCGCCGACGAGTGGAGCAACGGCGACTCCTTCATCGATCGCTGGCAGGTGGACGGCCGCGTCATCACGCCCCAGAACAGCTTTCTGACCGACGTGAACCGCATGCTCCACCGCGCGCGCCTCTCGGCCACGCAGGCGGTGCAGCTCCTGGAGCAGTACAAGCCGACCGGCGCGGTGGCCGACGTCGCGGAGATGTACTTCATCGAAGCGTACGTCGAGAACCTCGTCGGCGAGCATTACTGCAATGGCCTCGTCTTCAGCACGGTCGTCAATGGCACCGAGCAGTACGGGAGCCCGACGACGACGACCGCCGCGTTCGAGATGGCGCTCGCGCACGCCGACAGCGGGCTGGCGCTCATCACCGGGTCGACCCCGGCGGACGTGAAGGTGCGGAACGCGCTGCAGGTGACGCGCGGCCGCATCCTGCTGAACCTCAACCGCCCCGCGGACGCCGCGGCGGCGGTGGCCGGTGTGCCCACGGCCTTCCAGTACCTCAACCTCCACTCGCAGACCACGAACGACAACGCGATGTGGACGTACAACACGATCGCGCGGCGCTACAGCGTGGGCGACCGGGAGGGGGGGACCGGGCTCGACTTCGCGACGGCGAAGGATCCGCGGGTGCCGGTGTGCCTGGGGAGCGACGCGGCCTGCAAGGCGATCGGCGTCCCGCGCAGCACGCGCGACGACGGGACGACGCCGCTGTACGTGCAGATGATCTGGACCACGCGCGATGCGCCGGTCGCGATCTCCGATGGGATCGAGGCGCGGCTCATCGAAGCGGAGGCGCAGCTCAACGGCGCCGTCGCGGGCGACTGGCTCGCCACGCTCAACGCGCTGCGCACCGACGGGATGTTCGACACGCAGCCGAGCGACACCAACCCGGCGGTGACCGACACGTTGTGGCACGCCGGCTCGGGCGGCGTCGCGGGGTTGAAGCCGCTCAGCGACCCGGGCACCGCGGCCGCGCGTGTCGACCTCCTCTTCCGCGAGCGCGCGTTCTGGCTCTTCGGGCGCGGGCACCGGGTCGGCGACCTGCGGCGGCTGATCCGGCAGTACGGCCGCCAACCGGAGAGCGTGTTCCCCACCGGTGACTGGCGGAGCGGGAGCCCGTACGGCACGCAGGTGGCGTTCCCGGTGCCGCAGGCCGAGCAGAACAACCCGAACGTCGCCGGCCAAGGCTGCATGAACAACGACGCGTAGCCGCCCGGCGCGGGCGCGCGCCCGCGCCGGGAGCGATGTTGCTGGACGTGTCCTCGCACGCGCCCCATCTTGGGGCGCGTGCTGTTTTGTCGCCCTCACCGGACGTGCCCACGACATGCCCATGCACCGCATCGTTGCCGCGGCGTTGGCGTCGGGCGCTCTCCTCGCCCCGCCGGCCTCCGCTCAGCGCACCCTCGCGCGCCCGACGCTCCCGCCGATGGAGCGGTTCGTCGACTCGCTCCT
>JADGGM010000726.1 GCA_019689955.1 Gemmatimonadaceae bacterium | reverse complement strand
AGCTTACCGAATACCCCGGCGATCTGCTTTGCCACTGCTTCCGCCGGCTCCTGGGCCATCCCGCGCTCCATGAGATAGCGGCGGATCTCAGCACCAAGGCGCTGCGTCCGTTTGCCAACGCGCTCGCCCAGGCGATCCCGAAACACTGACGACGTGCGCCACGCGCGCTTCAGGCTCTGCGACGAGATGCGGAGGCGCTCGACCCCGCCGAACTGCAACGTCTTCGGCCGCCCCATGTCATCACGGTTGAGGTTCGACGTCGGGTACGCCGTGAGGAGATGCAGCTGCAGGAAGCGGGTCATAGATCGGTGTCCTCGATGGATGGTTCACTGGCGTCTGGGGCCGCTACGCCCGCGGCGTAGTAGTCGAAGGCCCAGCGTCGCTTCGTCCGGTCGCCCCACGAGAGGAAATCCTCGGCCAACGCTGTCACGCTCACGGCACGGTCCAGCAAGATCACGAGGCGCGAGAACGCGACCACGAGCTCCTCACCGGGAGCCGCCTCCAGCAATCGACGGAAGCGTACTTCGGAGAGCCTCGGCCGATCATCACCGGCCTCGCTCTCGCGCCGGTCGCCGGGAAATGTCTTCCAGCCGGCGGCCCGCATCGGAGGGAGCGCCGGATCGTGGATGGTCACGTGCGCAAGCACGCGCGCGAGGTCGAGGCCGGCCGTGAGCCGCCAATCGTCGACGTCGCGCGGGATGCCGATGCGGTGCGCCAGCCGTATGGCGGGCCGAATGGAGAGCGCATCGACCGCCGACCGGCATCGGCGGAGTCGTGCGCGCGTCTCCGGGTCGCCGTCGCCCGCCGGGTCGCAGTAGCGCTTCCACCATGCAAGCGCCGCTGCGCCCCGGCCAAGCCGAGCAGGCGCTTGACTGGCTGGAATCGGGATGGTCACGTGGATGCCTCCTTGCGTGTGCGTGAGCGTTTGGCGCGGGCCTGCCGGCTCCCGTCAGGTGACGGAATACGTAGCGCCGCGAAGAGCTTCGCTCCAAGCTTCGAATAGCCTCGCAACGTCATCACGAGGCTGTATCGCGCTGCGACCAGTCGCCGGATCGTCGACGGATCCGCGGTGCCGCTGAAGCAGTACCTGTCGAACAACGCCACCGCCGTCCGTTCGAGTGTCGTGGCGAACGCGCGGCACACCTCATCAACGGCGGCAGCAGGCGCATCGGTCATCGCAACCCGACGCACACCCTCATAGAAGTGGGTTGCTGTCGCCTCCCATAGCTCCGTCTTTACGCGAGAGCGGTCCCCCGTTACGTCCTCCGGACGCTGAAACAACGCGCGCTCGACGGCCGACATGAGCGCTGCGGCCGCGATGCCGCCGCCATCGGTGAGCCGCGCGGCGGCGTCGGCGAGGTACGCGTGCCGCTCCGCGTCTACCCCAGGAAAGACGGGAAGCGACGCCTCTACCCAGTCCGCCGCCTTCATCTGGTCCAGCACGTACCCAAACGCGTGCAGGCGCGCGTACGGCGCCCGCGCCTGCCGGCTCCGTCCACTGA
>JADGGM010000725.1 GCA_019689955.1 Gemmatimonadaceae bacterium | reverse complement strand
CGACCGGGGTGGGGCAGGTCTTCATGCGCGGGCGGGAGCCGCTGATCCTCGTCGCCCTCACCCCCGACGCCCCCGGCTCGGCGGTCTCCCGCGTGGTGGTGGCCTCCTCGATCCGGTCGACGGAGGTCGCGATCCGCGAGCTCGTCGGGACGATGCTCGTGGTCGCCCCCCTCCTCCTCATCGCGTCGGTGGGGCTGGCGTACGTGATCGCGGGGCGGGCGTTCCGCCCGGTGAACCGGATCATCAACGAGGTGCAGGCGATCACCGACGGCCGGAGCCTCCACCGCCGCCTCCCGGTCGACGACTCGAACGACGAGATGGGGCGGCTGGTGGTGACGCTGAACGAGATGATCGAGCGGCTGGAGAGCTCCTTCGCCGCGCTCCGGCGCTTCACCGCCGACGCGAGCCACGAGCTCAAGACCCCGCTCGCGGTGCTGCGCGCGGATGTGGAGCGGGCGATGAGCGCGAACGTGCCGCGCGCCGAGCGGCTCGTGGCGCTCGAGGAGGCGCTCCAGGAGACCACGCGCATGGCCGACCTGGTGGAGAGCCTCCTCACCCTCGCGCGCGCCGACGAGGGGCGCTTCGACATCCACCGCGAGCGCATCGCCCTCGAGCCGCTGGCGCGCGAGGTGTTCGAGACGGCGAGCATCCTCGGGGAGGCCGCGGGGCTCACGGTGACGATGCCCGAGCCGGCCCACGCCTGCGTGCTGGGCGACTACACGCGCCTCCGCCAGCTCTTTCTCAACCTCACCACCAACGCGATCAAGTACACGCCGCGCGGGGGGAGCGTGGAGATCGCGCTGACCTGCCACGACCGGACCGCTGCCTTCTCCGTGCGCGACTCCGGGGTCGGGATCTCGGCCGCGGACCTCCCGCACATCTTCGAGCGCTTCTACCGGGCCGACCGGGCGCGGTCGCGGAGTCCCGAGCGGGGCGGGTTCGGGCTCGGCCTGGCGATCAGCCAGTGGATCGCCGAGGCGCACGGGGGGAGCATCTCCGTCCGGTCCAGGCTCGGCCGGGGGAGTACCTTCACCGTCACCCTCCCCGTGATCGACGACGGCGACCGCCGCGCGGGGGACGACCGCGCGCACCAGAGCGCCGCCGAGGTCCCCGCGACCTGACGCCGGCCCGGCCCGGTACTGGAATGCCCAATGTGAAGGAATCGTAACACCGCCTTCACCGATTCTTAATGTTCGTTGCATTCCATCGCCATTTCAGGCCGGTAATTTGCCCCATAGTGATAAGGAGTCGTGACGAACCGGGCACTTCTACGGAGTGAGTGGATCCCGCATGTTCACTACCCTGATCGAGTCGAAGCACAAAGGCGAGCGCAAGCTCGGCGGAGCCAGCGTGAGTGTGATCATTCACGCCGCCCTGATCGCGCTGCTCGTCGCCGTGACGGCGGACGCGGGGCAGAAGGCGATAAAGGAGCACCGGCAAGAGGACGTGAAGTTCGTGGAGGTGAAGAAGGAGCCGCCTCCGCCGGAGCCCGAGAAGCCCCCACCGCCCGA
>JADGGM010000033.1 GCA_019689955.1 Gemmatimonadaceae bacterium | reverse complement strand
TTGTCGTCGTTTCTCGTGGGCTGGGTGTTGTGTTTAAGTGAATGCGCGAGAGCTCCTCGGTGGTGCCAGCGGCGAGGAGCCGGCCGCGGTCGAGCACGCCCACGCGCGTGCACAGCTCCAGCGCTTCCTCGGCGTTGTGCGTGGCGAGGAGCACGGTGCACCCCTGGCGCTGCACGATCTCCTCGCGCAGGAAGGCACGGAGCGCGCGCGCCGACAGCGGGTCGAGGCTCCGCGTCGGCTCGTCGAGGAGGAGCACCTTGGGGCGCGCGATGAGCGCGCGGGCGATGAGGAGCCGCTGCTTCATCCCCGAGGAGAACGCGGCGACGATCTTCCCCCCCGCATCGTCGAGCCCGACGATGCGGAGGAGCTCCGCGGCGCGCGTGCGTGCCGCGGTTCCGCCGAGCCCTTGCAGGGCGCCGTACAGCTCGAGGTTCTCCTGCGCCGTGAGGCGCCAGTACAGGCTCCGCTCGTCGGCGATCACCGGGGCGAGCACGCGGCGCACGGCCGCGGGGTCCTGCACCACGTCGTAGCCCGCGACCGTGGCGCGCCCCTCGTCGGGGATGATGAGCGTCGCGAGCATCTTGAAGAGCGTCGTCTTCCCCGCCCCGTTGGGGCCGAGGAGCCCGAAGAACTCCCCCTCGGCGATCTCGCAGCTCACCCCCTGAACCACCGGCGTGGATGCGCGGCGGAAGGGGTGGCGGAGCATCTCCGTCCACCCGCGGCGCACGGGGAAGCGCTTGGTCACCCCGTCGAGCACCACCGCGCGCGCGCGCGACGCGGTCGCGGGGAGCGACGCGGCCTGAGGCGGCGTGGCCGGCGTGGCGGGGGAGGCGCTCCGCGTCATGGGGTCGCGCGCGCGGGGGTGCCGTGCCAGTCGAGCAACGTCTCGATCACCTCGTCCATCCGGTCGAACCCCTTCACGCGCTCCAGCCGGTAGACCGGCACGACGCGGGCCAGCGCGACCGCGCGATCGAAGAGCGCGGGCGCCTCGGCGCCGCCGAGGAGCGCTCCGATGGCCGCGTGGCGCACGAGGGCGAGCGCCGAGGGGACGTCGGCGAGGCGGATGCGGCGCGCGGGCTCGCTCGGGTCCGCGTCCGGGCCGGCGACGGCGAGGAGGTAGATCGCCGAGAGGGGGGTGCGCTCGAACATGAGGTGGTCGTCGGCGAAGTCGTGGACCAGGTGCTTCTCCCCGGCTTCCACGTCGCGCTGCTCCACCCCGAACAGCTCCGCCGAATCGTCCCACAGCTTGACCTGATGGACGCCGGGGATCGCTTCCGGCGGCGGCCCCGGGTCCACCGGGAGCACGTCGTCGGTGACGAGGCGCCCGCCGGCGCGCGTGAGCGCGAGGGCGAGCGTCGACTTCCCGTGATACTTCGGCGCCACGAACGCGATCGTCCCCCCGGCGAGCGACACCGCGCTCCCGTGCAGGCAGAAATATCCCGCCGCGTGGAGAGCGGTCGCGAGCACGCGCCCGGTCACGTCGGCGCGGACCGCGGATGGCCCCGCGTTGGGGCCGCGGCACCAGGTGATGGTCCGGCCGTCGGCGGAGACGTCGTACGTCCCCGTGTCGTCGTAGGCCAGGCGGTAGCCGCCATCGTGGCGCACGAGGCGCACGCGGCACGAGGCGTTGATCTCCAGCTCGCCCAGCACGGCGGCGCCGGTGATCGGCGCCGCGGACGCGGACTCGCGCAACGTCCAGGTGACCTCGCGCGCCGGTGCGGGGCGCAGCTCGGGGAAGGTGATCGCCGAGCGGAGGCACCCGCCGAAGATGGAGTAGTCGGGCATGCGATCAGATACAGTGGGAGGCTGCCAGCGGTGCCGACAGCCTCCCACCTGGGGCGTTACGACCCGGTGCGACAGCTTGGGTCGTTCGGGTTCTTGAAACAGAACTCGTTTCCAGTGGTCCCGTTACCGCAGAGGGTAGCCCCATCTGAGGTGCCTGTGAAGCCCACTTGGGTGAGCTCTCGGAACGTCCCGAATCGCTCCACCCGTGGTTTTTGATACACGCGACGCCTCCCTGTGTCGTGTGTCACCGGGCCCCTCGCCCGGCCGAAGTACGGCCACCATGGCCGTGAAACCCTGCAATGCTCGTCGTGAGGACACCGTCAGCTCGCCGTCACTGCAACCGGCTCGCGCGGCGTCGCACCCGCGATCGCATCCATCGGACGCAATCGCGCGCGGAGCCACAACTCGGTTTGCAGTGTGAAAAACAAGTTTGCACCAACCGGCCCTCCCAACGCGCCGCGGAGATACTCCGCGCTGCACCGCCGAAACTCCTCTGCATCCACTATTCCAGCGCTCACGAGCACCGAGGAGCGTAACATTTCGCCACAGAGCGCCGGGAACTGCGTACGCATGGAGCGGGCGAAATATCCGGACGTCACGCCGGTCTTCGCCGGCCGCGGAGCAAGCACAGGCGCAGGCAGCAGATCGCGTACCGCACGCCGCAGTAACCGCTTGGTTTCCGCACCCGAAGAGCGCTCCCAGCGTGGGCGCGTGAGCGCGAAATCGATCACGCGGCGATCGTACAGGGGGGAGCGAATCTCCACCCCTTCGTCGAGCGCGAACGCGGCGCCGGCGCTCAGCACGAGCGGGAAGTACGGATGGGTGAGATACCAATCCGTTTCGTACTCCACACAACTGCGGCGTCCGCGCTGCGGCGTGAACGCACGCTCGCGCTCTTCGAGATGGTTCCGCCGTGCGAAGGTGCGGTCGATCCAGCTCGGCGCTCGCCGCTCGAGGTAGCCGACGAGCGGCCGCCCGCGCCGCAGCAGTTTCGCCGCCGCGAGCGCCCACGGCGGGAGGAGCGGTTGGATCGACCACGCAAAAAAGTTGCGGAACCCGGTCCCGCGCAGCCCTTTCTTGCGCCACTCGCGCGCCAGCTCGCGCCACCGCCCCGCGCGCAGGAGGTCCGCGAAGTACACCTCCGAGACCTGAAAGAGCTGGTCCCCGCCGACGCCGTCGAGCGCGACGTGCGACCCCACCGCGCGGCTGCCGCGGGCGAGCGCTCGGTTCCAGTTCTCGAAGGGGTGCGCGAACGGCTCGTCGCGCAGCGCGGCGCGCTCGGCGGGGCGGTCGAAGAACGGCACGTGCTCGATGTCCACCCAGTACACGGGGGCGCCGCTGTGTTCGGCGATGAGCTGGATCAGCTCGTCCTCCCGCCCCGGGTCCCCCTCGGGGTAGCTCATCGAGACGGGGAGGAGCGAGCGGCCGTCGGCGCGCTCGCGGAGCACCTGCTGCCCGGCGCCGAACACCGCGGGGGAATCCCACCCGCCGCTCAGCCAGATGCTCGACGCGGTCCCCGCGGGCATCCGCTCGGCGGTCGCGCGCACGAGGAGGTCGCGCAGCACCTCCGCCCCGTCCTCGAAGCCGAGGTTGCTGCGCGGCTCCATGGGGGGCGGGCTCCAGTGGCGGCGCAGCTCGGCGCGCTGCTCGCCGCGCCGCGTGAGCGTCCACGCGGCGGGAAGGGTCTGGATCGCGCGGTAGCACGTCTCGTGGCTCGCCGCGAACAGCCCCGCCGCGGTTTCGGCGACCACGGTCAGGTTGATCTCGCTCGGGCACTCGGGGTAGGCGAGCACGCCGCCCACCGTGGAGGCGATGACGAGCGTGCTCCCGATCTGCGCGTAGTGGAGCGTGCGCCGCCCGGCGAAGTCGCGCGCGGCGCAGACACGGCGCGTCTTCCGGTTCCACACGATGAACGCGAAGTCCCCCTCGAGGTGCGCCGCGCACGCTTCTCCCCATGCGCGGTACGCGGCGAGCACGTAGTGGCTCGCCGTGTCGCCGGTGACCGCGATCCCGCGTCGCTCCACGGCGCGCCGGAGGTCGTCGCGATAGTAGATCGACGCGTCGGCGGCGACGACCACATCGTCCGTGACGAGGAGGAGGACGTCCCCGGAGAACCCCGGCGCCATCTCCCACGCGTGGCGCGCGACGGCGAGCGTGGCCCCCTCCCCCGGCGCGCCGCGCCACACCGCGCTCCGGTCCGCGCCGCGCGCACGCATGGTCGCGAGCATCCGGCGCACGACGGGATCGGAGGGGGTGCGCCCGTCGGTCGTGAACACGCCGAGGATCGCGCTCATCGGGTGTCCACCAGGCGTACGTCGGTGAGCTCGGCGAAGGTGCTGACGTGCCCCTCGTCGTCGCCGAGTACCTGGTCGCCGTACTCGACCCAGGCGTGCGCGGCGAAGCGCCCCCCGCGCATCCGCACGCCGACGCGGATCCGGCTCCCCCGAATCCCGTGGCGCTCGAGCAGCCGTTCGAGCGCGACCGCGCGCACCAGGCAGAGCGGGCGGAAGATACCGTACTCGGCCGCGCGGCTCACGGCCAGCGCGAGCGAGAACGCGCGCGGATCGATCGCCGCGCCCGCGGCGGGCTCGGCCGGCGGCTGCGTCGCGTGGGACACCAGCCGCCCGGTCGGACGAGTCCAGACCAGAAGCTGCGCCCAGAGCAGTGCGAGCTGCGCCTGCAGCAGATCACGCCACTCGCGCGGACTCAGCGTCGCCAGCTTCCTTACGACCCTCGACACTCTGCTCATCCGGCTGCTCGGGGTGTTGCGGAATGACCAACCGATGCTTCGCGAGATCCGCGATGAGCTCCGTCACATCGGCGCGGATCACGCTCACATCGACGTCCGGATACTGCGCGGCCACGGTCGCGCACAGCTCGTCCAGCGTGCTCGACGCGGGTGGCAGAAGCTCCCACACGCGCGCCCCCACGGAGTTGAGCCCGTAATAGACCTCATCCTCCGTGGAGAAGAGCACCGCGCCGTCTGACAGCGCCTTGTAGATCACCTTGGGATTCGCGACCGGCAGCATTCATTCCCCAGCAAACGGAGACAACGCGTCGGAGGACGACTCCCGGCTCCGTGCGCCCGCGCGCCGTGCCGCGGCGTCGAGCACCTCGGTGACCAATCCTCCGAACAGGCGACTCGGTGCCCGCGCGCGCGAGAAGCAGCGACCGTGCCAGGCCGGGCTGTTCCGCCCATTCCACGCTCGGGAACACGCCCCCTCCTATCCTACGGCCCCAGAGTCACTTACAAAGGAACATCCAACGCGCCCATGCCCTGCGTGTTGCGCCCCCGCCACATGGCCCGCATCCGGGGCGCCACATACCGGCGTGCGATCTCGTGACTCGTCGTCGCGCAAGTCGTGCGACGCATCGGCTCCGGAGGCCGCCCCCGCTCGGCCGATCCGCTCGTTTCCCTTCGCAAAGAGCGTGCGACCCGTCCCCGAGCGGACGCATCGGCGACGGCCGGAGGGGCACTTCGCGTCGGGGTGGCGGAGCACGGATGACGCGCCGCGATCATGGACGCGGCGCCGACGGCACTGCTATTGTAGCCGGGTCCCGACCGACGTCGCTCGCGGCGCTCACCGAGCTGGCCCATGTACGCGACCTGCTTGTTCTGCCACACGCACCTCGGCGCGAACGAGGCGATCCCCACCTGCCCGGTGGGGCGGCGCCTCGCGTTCGACCCGGCGAAGGGGCGGCTCTGGGTCGTGTGCGCGCGGTGCGGGCGGTGGAACCTCACGCCGATCGATGAGCGCTGGGAGGCGATCGAGGAGTGCGAACGGCTCTTCCGCGCCACCCGCCTCCGCGTTTCCACGGACAACGTCGCGCTGGCGCAGACGCGCGTCGGGCTCGAGCTGGTTCGCATCGGCCCCGCCCTCTTCCCGGAGATCGCCTCGTGGCGGTACGGCACACCGCTCCGCCGCCTCGACCGAGACACCCCCACGGGCGGGCTCGTACGGCGCGGTGGGCGCTCGATCGCGCGCCGGGCCGGGGTCGCGCTCGCGGCCTACGCCTCCTCGCTCGGCGTGAGCGATGAGGCGCTGTTACGGCTGCGCACCCTCGGGCGCGACGGCGCCGTGCTCGCCCGTGCGGTTGACGAGCGCGGGGCGCGGGTGCTCATCCGGTATCGTCACCTGCGCCACGCGGAGCTGATCCGCCCGGAGCGCGCCCGCCCGTGGCAGCTCGTGGTGCGCCACGACGACGGGGTGAGCACGCTCGCGGACGACACCGGCCTCCACACTGCCGCGAAGCTGCTCGCCACGCTCAACATCGGCGCGGCGACGAACGCGGAGGTCCGCGACGCCACGGCGAAGCTCGACGACGCGGGGGACCCCGAGGGATACTTCACGCGCGTCGCCTCGCTCGCGCTGCGCACGTCGTGGGGGCGCTTCCCCGACGCCGTGCCCGAGGGAGACGTGCTCCCAACGCGGCTGTCGTTCGCCGAGCGACTCGCGGTGCAGCTCGCCAACCGCTCGTTCTGGGCGCGCGGCGGCACGGGGAGCGAGCCGCGCACGGCGCTCTACCGTCTCCCGGTGGTCGACCGGCTCGCGCTCGAGATGGCGGCGAACGAAGACGTCGAGCGCCGCGCCTTCGCCGGCGAGCTCGAGGCGCTGCGCGCGGCGTGGAAGGACGCCGAGGAGATCGCCGCGATCGCCGACGGGCTGTTCGGCGACGACATGCTCGAGGCGTTCAAGCACGCCTACGAGGCGCGGCGCGCCGGGAGCGAGTGACGTGCCGCGCTCGGGCTATCGCGCCGCGGTCTGGTCTCCCGCGGGCGACGCGCCCGCATCGAGGTCGTTCCAGTTGAGGATCGCGTTGAAGCCGAGGAAGAACGTCCCCTGCGTCTGCCACCGCCAGAAGGGGCGAATGGCGTACATCACCACGTGCCCGCGCCCCATGGGGACGTCCACGACCTGCGCGCGGTTGGCGAGGTACTGGCCGCCGGCGAGCGTGCCGGAGAGGAGCATGTCGTTCGGGTTCGCCGGGAAGCGCATCACCACGCGCGGTCGGTCTTCATCCGTGGGGAGGCCGAAGGCGCGTAGCTGGCGGCCGAGTGCCGCGGCCTCGGCGGCCGACGAGGTGTCGCGCGCGGGGCGCTGGGCGTCCGCCGCATCCTGCGCCCATGGGGAGAGGTGGAGCGGCGTCGACATGGGGGCGATCTCCTGCCCAACGCCGGGGATCCGGCTCCCGCCCCCGAACCCGGCGCCGAACCCGCCGCTCCCGACGTTCAGGACCGGCGCCTGATTGAAGTACACCGGGAGCTGCCCTCCCGTGTAGCCGTAGGCGAGCGGGCTCGTGCTGTCCGCGATCACGCCGCGGAGGATCGAGCCGCGCACGAAGAGCTGCGGCGGGTTCTCCACCGTCACCCCCGTGATCAGGCCGAACGTCGGGAAGATCGTGGTGGTGGACCCTTCGACGATCAGCGTGCCCCCCGCGCGCACGAAGTTGGCGAGCTCCATGAGCCCCTCGATCCCCATCCCGCCGCGGATGTCGTCGCTCTGGTCGAGCGCGCCGAGGTGCGGGGTGGCGGCGGTCTTCTTGTACGGGAGCGGCGGCCCGTCGGTCACCGGGATCCCGTTCACCTGCGACACCACGCTCCCGCCGACGTGCGGGAAGATGATCACGTCGTACTTCGCGCGCAGCTTCCCGGCGCGCAGCGTCTGGTCGGCGATGTAGGTGTACGGCACGTGGTACGTGTCGAGCGCGGCGCGCACCCACCCTTCGTCCTGCGTGCGCTGCCACGTGTGCACGAGCGCAATGCGTGGGATGTCGAGGTCGTGCATCTTCACGGCCGGCAGGGTGGCGGTGGCCCACGCCGAGAGGCCGAGCGCGCGCAGCGACGGCTCGAGCGCCGCGCGGTCGGCGTTCGGGATGATGAACGCGCCGGCCCGGAAGTGGTGCCCCGCGAGGTCGAAATCCTCCTCCGCCGCGCGCATGGCGACTCGCGCGTGCTGGAAGCGGAACGCCATGAGGTTGTTGTCCGTCGTGTGGTCGACGACGAGCACGGTCCCCGTCCCCGTGATCCCGCCCGGCGCGGCCGCCGGCGCGGTGAGGAGCGTCATCGGCGCGCGCAGCACGCTGCTGTCGGTGACCGGGAGGACGGTGATGTCGCGCATCAGCTGGAACGTCCACCCGGTGTCGTCGTACGGGAGCGGGTTGCCGACGGGGTAGTTCTGGACCGCGAAGTACATGTCGGCCAGCGTGCGGTACGGTTGGTCCGCCCGGATGATGTAGTCCCCCGGCTGCACGCGGAGACGCCCCGCGGTGAAGGCGCTCGTGGCGCGGTGCACCTCGAGCCCCTGGCTGCGCAGCTCGTTCACCGCGTCGGCCGCGTCGGCCTTGCGGCGCTGTCCGGCGGGGATGAGCCACGCGTACGTCGGCCCCGCGCGCCCCTTCTCCACGGAGCGGACGTTCTTGAGCCAGTAGTTCTGCAGGTACGTCTCGCGGTTCTGCGCGACGTAGTGCAGCGCGATGAGGAGCGCCGATTCCTGGATGTTGACGTTGTTGCGTGGTCCCCACTTGATGACCGGGAGCGGCGGGTTGGGGCGGAACCACTCCCGGCTCGTCCGGCTACGCGGGACGCGAACGGTGGAGTCGTTGTCCGGCCCGTAGCTCTGCACCTCGTAGAAGCGCCCGATGGCGTTGTGCGAGTTGGCGATGAAGAACATGTAGTTCGGCACCCAGCCATCGTAGAACCCGTACGTCCACACGCCGGGAACGCCGCGCTTGGTCATCTCCAAGACCTCGGTGCTGGCGAGCTGCCACCATTCCTGGATCGTGATCGGGTCGAGCTGCTCGTTGTACGGCCCGGTGCCCGTGGAGGTGTACAGGTACGAGACCGACTCGTGCAGGTCGTGGAGCACCGTGGGCTTCCACTCGAGGAGCGTCTCGGTGACGTGGCGGGTGAGCGCGAGGAACTGCCCCATGGCGTCGCGGTTGTTGTCGTGCGCGACGTACTTCCCCCAGTACATGAGGGGGAGGCGCTGCGCGCCGGGCGGGCGCTTCTTGTTGAAGTAGTACGTGTCGACTTCCTTCTCGCGCCCGTCGACCTCGATCACGGGCGTGATGAAGGTGATCACGTTGTTCCGGATCGCCTGCACGAACGGGCTCTCGTCCACGGCGAGGCGGTAGGCGAGCTCCATGAGCATCTCCGGCCCGCCGGTCTCGGGGGAGTGCATCCCGCTGGTGAGCCAGTAGATGGGCTTCGCGGTGCGGATCAGCTCCGCGGCCTGGGCCTTGGACGTGGTCCGCGGGTCGGTGAGCGCGCGGAGCTTGTCGCGGTAGCTGTCGAGCGCCTTGATGGTCGCCTCGTCCGCGATGGCGGCGACGATCATGTCGCGCCCTTCCTCGGTCTTCCCGATCCGCCACACCTTCACGCGCGGGGATGCAGCCGCGAGCGCGTCGAAGTACCGATAGATGTCCTTGGCGTACGTGAGCTCCCCCGGCGTGCCGGCGATCCGGCCGAAGAACTTGAGCGGGCTCGGGACGGTGGCCGACGCGGGGAGGTAGTCGACGAGCTCGGTGGTGACGCGCGGGTCCTGCAGGTATTCCCTGATCTTCGCCGTGTACGCCGAGTCGATCGGCTGGGCCGCGGGCGCGGCGCCGCTCTGGGCATGGAGCGCCGGCGCGAGCACGCTCGCCGCCACGACCATCCAGCCGATCCGAGGCCTCCATCGCGATGCGTGCGACATGCTGCGGCTCCTCGCGCTCGAGTGACGCCGGACGGTCCGGCTCGGGAGACACCCTTTACGCTAGCAGTACGCAGCGCGCTGCGCGGGCGTTGGGCGGCCGCGCGGCTCACTCCACGCCGGCCCCCGCGGGTTCGGTGGCGATCCCGGTGAGCTGGGCGCTGAGGCGCCAGAGCCGGTCCCGCGCGGTCTCGTCGTACGCCTGCGCGTTGGCGCGGGCGCGGCGCGTGCCGTCGAAGTACGCGCCGGTCACCGTCTCGAGCTCCGGCGAGGTCGCGACGTACACGATGGCGTGGGCGCCCTCCTCCACGGTGCTCCGCGGGGCGTTCCCCCCCTCGATCACGATCTTGGTGTTCATGTACGTCGCGGGGTGCAGCGCGTTCACCGTCACGCCGCTCCCGGCGAGCCGCTCGGCGAGGGTGATGGTGAACATGATCTGCGCGAGCTTGCTCTGTGCGTACGCGCGCCACCCCTCGTAGTGGCGGGTGAGCATCACGTCATCGAAATCGATCGGGTACTGCCCCGCCGAGGCGACGTTCACGATGCGCGCGGGCGCGCTGCGGCGGAGCGTGGGGAGGAGGAGGTGCGTGAGGAGGAAGGGGGCGAGATAGTTCACTGCGAAGCGGAGCTCGTGGCCGTCGCGGCTCGTCTCGCGCCGCGTGCGCGGCTGCGGGCCGCCGCCGATCCCGGCGTTGTTGATCAGGACGTCGAGCCGCTCGTGCGCCTCCGCGATCGTCGCGCCGAGGCGGCGGACCTCGTCGAGCGAGGAGAAGTCGGCGTTGTAGTAGGTGACGGCATCGTTCCCCGTCGCGCGGCGCACGTCGGCCACGACGCGCGCCCCCTTCTCCGGGTTGCGCCCGTGCACGAGGACGTGCGCCCCCGCGCGCGCGAGCTGTTCGGCGACGAGCTTCCCGACCCCGTCCGTCGATCCCGTGACGAGCACGGTCTTCCCTGCGGCATCCACGGTCATCTGGCGCGCTCCTTCCTCGCATCTGTCTCGACCGGCCGCGGCTCGCGGCGCTCACGAACGTCATCTCCATGAGCGCGCGCACCACGCACCGGGTTCCCGCCGCCGGCGTCAGCCGGCCCGCGGCGCGCGCGCGCGATGATGCGCCCGCTCGCCGCCCAGGAGAAAGTGCAGGTCCCCGAACTCGTGCCACAAGTACCGCCCCGCCAGCGCGGCCTCGTACGCCACCTCCACGTGCCGCCGTCCGGCGAGCGCCTCGAGGATCGCGAGGTGCGAGGCGCGGGGCTCGTGGAACCCGGTGAGGAGCGCATCCACCACGTGCAGCCCGCGCTCGGGCGTGACCACGAGGTCGGTCCACCCCTGCCCGGCGCGCACCGCCCCGTCCTCCGACGCCACGCTCTCCAGCGCGCGCACCGCCGTCGTGCCGACGGCGATCACGCGCCGGCCCTCGCGCCGCGCCGCGTTCACCGCGTCCGCCGTGCGCGCGCTCACGCGGAACTGCTCGGGGTACGGCGGCTCGTGCGCCTCCAGGCTGGCCACGCCGGTGTGCAGGACGATGGGCGCGATCACGATCCCCTTCGCGTGCAGCGCCGCGAGCACGCTCGGGGTGAACGCTCGCCCGGCGGACGGCATCTCCGCGCTCCCCGGCTCGCGGGCGAAGATGGTCTGGTAGTACGAGAGCGGCCAGGCGCGCGGCACGTAGCCGTAGCGAATCGGAGCGCCATGCAGGTCGAGATAGCGCGCCACGTCGCCGGGAACGACGAGCGAGGCGAGCCACAGGCGAACCTCCGCGGCGGATCGTGCCCGCGCGCACCCGCCGAGGCGATACGGCGCCACGAGCACCGCCGCCCCGCCGGCGGGGAGGGCGAGCCGCTCCCCCACGGTCGCCGTCAGCAGGGGCGCGCTCCCGTGCTCGGCGAGGCGGCGCAGCTCCACCACCCATTGCCCTCCGGGCAGCCGCTGCGACAGGTGCAGCGCGATCGGCTCGCCGTCCGGGCGCGTGGCGGGGAGCGCCGCGTTGATCGTCGCGCTCGTGTTCACCACGAGCACGTCGCCGGGATTCACGAAGTGCGGGAAGCGGGTGAACCGCGTGTGCGTCACGGAGCCGTCGTCGAACGTCACCATGAGGCGCACCTCGTCGCGTGCGAGCCCGCGCGCCTCGGCGGGCTCGCGCGCCTCGAGCGCGGGGGGGAGCGTGAAGG
>JADGGM010000032.1 GCA_019689955.1 Gemmatimonadaceae bacterium | reverse complement strand
TCGCGGAGCTCCGCGACGCTGGGGAGCGCGGTCGCCGCGGCGGGGGCGGAGACGAGGATGATGCGCCCCGGCCCGGCGACGAGGTCGGCGAGGGCGCGGCGCACGTCGTCGAGGGTGATGGTGGAAACGAGCCGGCGCCCGATCGCGACGGCTCGTTCCAGCGGGACCGCCGGCGCGCCGGTGAGGAACTCGTTCACCAGGCGGTCGGCGTAGGTGGCGGAGGGGATGCGGTCGCGCTGCGCTTCGAGCTGATCGTACGAGAGCCGGATGGCGCGCGTCTGCCGCTCGAGCTCCGTGGCGGTGAACCCGCTCCGCTGGACGCGCGCGGCCTCGGCCAGCAGCGCTCGCAGCGCGCGCTGGACCCCGCCGTCCGCGGCGCGGGCCGAGAACTGGTGGAACGCGAGCGGCCGCACGATCGAGCCGTGCCCCATGGCGACGTCGAGCATCGGCGCGCCGGCCTGGTGCGCGAGGTCGGTGAGGCGCGCCGTCAGCATCGCGTCAGCCGCCTCCGCGACGATCCCCCGCCGCACGTCCCCGACCGTGCGCTCCGGGACCGCGGGGCGCGTGACGAGCACCGTCACCGAGGTCGCGGTGGCTTCGGCGTCGGTCACGACGGAGATGCGCGGGGCGCTGTCGACCGGCACGGTGATCGCCGGGCGTGGACGCGGGTGCGCGGGGGCGGGGATGGCGCTGTACATCCGCCGGACGCGCGCCTCGAGCGCGGCGGGGTCCACGTCGCCGACGATCACGACGGCCATGAGGTCGGGGCGGTACCAATCGTGATAGAAGCGGCGGACCGCGGCGAGCGAGGCGCGTGCCATGACGTCCGCGGGCTGCATCGGCGTGTGATCCGGGTAGGGGGAGCCCAGCGCGATCACCGCGAGCTGCTGCGTGCTGATGCGCGACGCGGCGCCTTCGCGGACGCGCCACTCCTCGACCACAACCTTGCGCTCGCGCTCGAGCTCCGCCGAGTCGAGCGCGAGGCCGTGCATCCAGTCGCCGAGCATCTGGAGCCCGCGCGTGACGACCTCGGCGCTGTCGGTCGGGATGGCGATGCGGTAGACGGTCTCGTCGAAGGACGTCGACGCGTTCACGTCCGCGCCGCCGCGCATGCCGAGGCGTTCGAGGTAGTCCCACATCTCGTGCCCCGGGAAGTGCGTGGAGCCGTCGAACGCGAGGTGCTCGAGCAGGTGCGCGACGCCTTTCTGGTCATCGTCCTCGAGCGCGGAGCCGGCGTTCACGACGAGACGGAGCTCGGCGCGTTTGCCGGGGACGCCGTTGTGGCGGATGTAGTACGTGAGGCCGTTGGCGAGCCGTCCGGTGCGGACCGCGGTGTCCACGGGGAGCAGCTCGGCGAGCGAGACCGGCGTCTGCGCCGCGGCCGCGCGGGCGATGCCGAGCAGCACGGCGGCGAGCGCGGCACGGGAACTGATGAATCGGCGAAGACGGGCCATGGGCGAGGGAGTGAGAGAGTTGGGCACGGCGTGGCGGCCGGAGAGCGTTATGGGGTGGCGAGGAGGGACTGCACCGCGCGCTCCAGGCGCAGCTCGTCCGACTTCTGCCACCCTCGCAGCACGAAGCGGATGATCCCGCGCCGGTCCACGACCACGGCGGACATGCCGGTGTTCGTGTGGTACGCGAGGTCGGTGGCGCTCGGCCCGCGCACGCGGCGCCCGTCGGGGATGGTGGTGTAGTGGCCTTCGCTGATCGCCATGGCGCCGGGGATGTGCAGCTCGTCGAGGTAGAACCGGCGCATCTGTGCGATCTCGTCGTCGAACGAGAGCGGCCCGAGGGAGCGGAAGTAGCCGTACGTGCCGACGGCGAAGGTGATCTGGAGCGCGCGGCCGAAGCGCCGCGCGATGCGGTGGAGCGCGGGGATGTTCTGGCGGCTCGGCCGGAAGACGATGAGCGCGACGGTGTCGCGCGCGGGGCGCACGGTGTCTCCCGCGGCGTTGAGCCAGAGGCGCGCGGTGAGCCGCGCGGCCGGCGTGCCGAGGAGGCTGTACGCGGTGTCCGCGGCCTCGAGGAGCGGGGCCATGCCGCGGAGCGAGCCGATGTCGGCGCGCGCGCGGGCGAGCACGGCGTGCGGGGCCGCGGCGTCGCGGCTCCGGCTCGCGGCGATGTCGGCCATCAGCGCGTACGCGCCGAAGAGCGCGCTCGCGTACTCCACGCGGTCGTGCGGCGTGAGCCGGCGCCCGGCGGCGATGACCTCCTCCGCGGCCGCGACGGCCGCCGAGTCGTGGCCGAGGCGCGCCTCGGTGGTGGCCAGCGCGCCGTACGCACGCACCTGGCCCACCGCCGCCTCCGCTCCCCGGAGCGCGGCGATCCGGCGGAGCGCATCGCGCGCGGCAGACAGCCGCGGCGGCGACGCGTCGAGATACACCGCGACGAGCTGCGCGAGCACCCACGCGCGCGGGCCCGGCTCCTCCACATCGGGGGCCGCGAGCCGGCGCGCGGCATGGGCCGCGGCCGCGCGGTCGTCACCCGCGGCCAGGAGGAGCTGGACGAGCGGGAGCTCGACGCGCTCCACGTGCGTCGTGTCGTGGAGCTGCGCCGCGCACTCGCGCGCGAGCGCGGCGGCGGTCGTCAGCATCGTGTCGGCGGCCGGGTCGTAGCGCATCGTGTCGGCGCGCGCGCGCCAGTAGAACAACTCGCCCCGCTGCACCGCCTGCACGCAGGCACCCGACCAGTAGTACCGGAACCCGTCCGGCTGCGGCGCGCCCCCCTGCGCCAGCACCGACGCGGCGAGCGCCACCTGCGCCACCACGTGGCCGATCCCCGTGCGCGCGACGCGCCAGCGCATGCTCGGCATCAGACCGCGTCGGCGAGCGAGGTGAAGTTGAAGTCGCGCACCTTGATCGCCGGCACCATCACCGGGAACGGCGCGTGCACGCGCGCCACGGCGCCGACCTGCGCGACGTTACTGAAGGCGAACATCGGCGAGTCCGTGAATCGAAGGTTCTTCACCGGCCGGGTGATCTTCCCGCGCTCGATGAGCCACACGCCATCGCGCGTCACGCCGCTGCACAGCAGGGTGAGCCAATCGATCACGTGCACGTCGCTGAGCCGCGTCACGAGGAGTCCGCGCTCGGTGGTCGCGATCATCTCCTCGATCGAGGTCGGCCCGCCGGCGACGCGGTAGGCGAAGGGGTTGGGGAGCGGGATGTCGTGCCCGAGCTGCGAGAGCGCGTAGCGGCGGTCGTAGGCCAGCTCCTTCAGCACGCCGTGCTCGACCCAGGTGACGGCGCGATACGGGTACCCCCCGGCGTCGAAGGGGAGATAGCCGCAGACGGGGTCCGAGGGGTCGGTGCTGATGGTGATCCGCTCGTCGAACACGCGCTCGCCGATGCGCGAGTAGCCCGGGCGCTTGGTGTACACGGTGCGCGTCTGCTCGGCCTGGAAGCGGTCGAGCACGTAGATCGCGTACACGAGCAGCTCGTGTACCGCCTGGGGCTCGAGGATGACGGTGTAGCGCCCGGGCTCGATCGCGCGCGGGTCGCGCGAGGCGACGCACTTCTCCTGTGCGCGCGCGGCAAGCGCGGTGACGTCGATCCGCGTCCAGTCGTGGTCGTCGGTGCCGGCCCACCCCGAGGCGGTGCCGGCGGTGTCGCGCACGGTCACGGAAAATTCGGCGTGCGTGCCGACGCCATAGGCGGCGAGGCCGTTGGTGTCGAGCACCGCGCGCGCGTGCGCCGCGACCTCCACGTACCCGGCCGAGAGCAGCCCCGCGTGCGCCGCGGGCTCCACGAGCGCCTCCGCGGCGCGCGAGCGCGCGGCGGCGTCGAGGGCGTACGTGGCTTCGCTCCACACGTGCACGGCGGGGTAGCGCTGCGGCCCGGGGAGGGGCCACGCGTCCGGGTTCTCGCTGTAGAACTGCGCGATCCGTTCGGCCGCCGCGATGCTCAGCCGGAGCGAGGCGTCGTCGAGCTTGTTCGTCTCCACCTGCCCGATGGCGCCGTTGATCGAGCGGATGATGCGCACGATGTGCTCGGTGGTGTCGCCGGCCGTGGTCGGCCGGTTCAGGGCCCAGCGGAGGTTCCCCGTCCACCGGCTCTCGATGCTCACCCCGGTCTCGCCGCCCCCGCGGGCGAAGCCGGCGATGCGGGCGAACAGCGCCTCGCACGCGGACCGGTCGAGGTAGCGCACGGGCGAACCATCGTCGGCGAAGAGCGAGCGCGGCGCACCGCGCGTGCGGGACGACATCATGCTCGCTGCCTCGTCGGCACGCCGCCCCGCAGGTCCACGAGGCTCACGTCCTTGAATCGCGCCGGGACCGCGCGCACGGAGTGCACGGCGCGCTGGCTCGGCTGCCCCTTCTCGCGCGTCATCCCGCGCACGACCGCGCTCTCCGGACCGCCGAGCGCCACGAGGTTCTTCCACATCGTGGGGCTCCGAAAGAGGTACGCGGCGCCGGACACCACCTCGGCGAGCTTGCCGCGCCGGATGCGGTAGATGACCTCCGGCTCCCCTTCCCCGGTCAACTGCTGATAGTCCATGTAGACGCGCCCTCCCACGACCGCGAAGCCGTCGGCGACATCGGCGACCAGGTCTTCGAACGAGCCGCCGTCGCGCGCGGGTTGCACGGTGAGGTTCGGCGTGTAGATGAGCGGGACGGTCCCCGCGCTCTCCGCGACGGCGCAACCGAGCGAGTGAGGCGCGCCGTCGTTCCGGTTGGCCGCGGGGAGCGCGGACGCGAGGGTGCGGTCGGTCGCGTACGTGGTCGCGATCCCCTGGTCCACGAGCGTGAACTCCGCGGGCGCGACCCCCTCGGCGTCCCACTGCACCGTGGCGGCTCCGCCGGGCATCGAGCGGTCCGCGGTGATGGTGAGGAGCGGGGATGCGACGGCCGAGCCGAGCACGCGCTCGGGCGGCGCGAGGTAGCTCGTCCCGCCCGCGTTCGCCTCGAGGCCGAGCGCGCGATCCAGCTCCATCGCCGTGCCGATGGTCGCATCGACGAGCGTGGCCATCGCGCCCGCGTCGAACACCACCTCGTAGCGCCCGATGTCGAACGGCTTCGGGTCCAACTGCCGCCTGGCCTCCTCGTAGAGCTGCGGGATGAGATCGAGCAGCTTGCCGCGCTCGAACACCTCGTACCCCGCGCCCGTGGGCCCCACGAACCCGACGAGGCGGCGCCCGTTCCGGTACGTCACCGGGTCGTTGACGCCGACGGAGAAGAACGACTCGTGGCCGAGCGAGTCGTAGACCGTCTGCGTGCAGAACGCCCCGTCGGTCGATGCGAAGGTGCGCTCCTGTCGCTCGAAGACGATCACCGACGACGCGCTCCCGTTGCGGAAGGTGCGCGCGTACGCCTCCGCGGCGCGGATGTAGTCGAGCTTCTCTTCGACGGCGACGGAGAACGGGTCGCGTTCCACGGGCATGACCCACGTCCCCGTCGCGGGCGGGGGCGGATCGCCGAGCTCCACCGGGGGCGCGCCGCGCCACGCGTTCGCCTTTGCCTGCGCCGTCGCCTCGCGGCCGAGCCGGGCGAGCACGTCCAGCGTCCAGTCGGGGCTCGCGGCGAATCCCCAGTTCCCGTGCGCGAGCGCGCGCACGCCGACCTCGACGTGCTCCGCGTCCAGCGGCGGCGACGCGTAGCGGAACGATTGCGTTCGCGTCACCGTGAGCCGGACGTCCGCGTAGGTCGCTCCCGCGGCGCGGGCCGCATCGAGCGCCGTCATGGCGAGCTCGCGCAGCGTCGGATCCCCGGCCCGGGGCGCGACGTCCACGGGCGTCGCGAGCGCGCGGCGCAGCCGGGGGCCGCCCGCGCCGACGGTGAGTGCAGCGAGCGAACCGGCGCGGAGAAACTCTCGACGCGTGACCATCCCGTCGCCTCTCGACCCTGCTACTGGACGATCACTTTGCCCGCGGCCCCGATCGCGACGCTGCGGTACAGGTACGTGCCCGCCGCCAGGAACTGGCGCGTCGCGCTTCCACCCGGCGCGATCTCCGGGATGTTCCCCCCCGCCACGTTCGTCGTGTCGTCGAACGTGATGTCGATCGGCGCGGCGGACTGGTTCTGCCAGGTGACCGTGCCGAGCTTCGCCACGTACACGACCGGGGCATCGAACGCCGTCTTCCCCTCGAGGAGCTTCACCGTGCTCGCCCATGGGTAGGTGACGGTGAGCTCCACCGTGTCGGCGAAGGTGGCGCCGTACGCCGTGGCGCGGAACTCCACGCGCCCGGTCCCGACTCCCGTCCCCATCACGAGCGGCATGAAGGAGCCGGCGACCAGGTTGAACATCCCGGGGTCGAGCGGGTGCACCCAGACGGCCAGGTTGAAGAGCGGGATGTGATGCGCGTCGACCGCGTTCACCATGAGGAACTTGACCATCCCGGCCCCCATGACCGTGCTGTCGCCCGGCGGGACGTCCACCGAGAAGCTGGCCACGGTGTCGGCCGTCGGCGTCACGTTCACGGAGATCGTGTCAGCGTGCGTCATCCCCTGCGCATGGAGCGAGGCGATGACGAGCACGTTCTGGCTCGGGATCACGCCGGTGATCACGCCGTTCTCGTCGACCTTCACCTTGGTCGTGTCCTTGGACACGAAGTGCGGCGCGGGGAGGCCGGTGAGCGCGTCTCCCGCGATCGTACGCGGTGTGGCGACCACCTGCTGCGTGCCCCCCATGGCGACGGTGACGGCTTTGACGTCCGCCGTGAGCGCCCAGTAGACCGTGTTCGGGTCGGTACTCGCCTCCACGGGCGCCTCGTTGCAGCCAAGCACCACCGCCGCGAGCGCGGCGGCGACGAGGGATCGGACCGCGGGGACGCGGGCGATGCGCCGGGCGGACCTCGCGGCCGATCCGCCGCGATACGATGGGGATGACAGTCGGATCACGCGATCACGCTCCGGCATCGATGCACCCATGGTAGTAGGGATTGTTCTCCTCGTCTTTCGGCGGTGAGAGCGTGACGGCCGAGCCGTACGCGTTGAGCGGCGGGCTCACGGTCGGGTGCGTGCCCACCGGATACGCGGCGCTCTGGTTCAACCCGTACTGGCGGATGAGGCGCCGCAGATCCCCTTGCCGGTGTCCGGTGCCGAAGAGCCAGAGCGCCCGCTCGCGGAACATCACGGCGAGCCGGAGCTCCGGCGACGCGTCGATCGTCGAGTCGGCGTTGAGCGGGGGGAGCGCGGGGGTGATGGCAGTGGCGCGCAGGTCGTTGAGCGTCTGCGCCCATCCGTCGATGTCGTTCGCGCGCAGCTTCGCCTCGGCCTCCACGAGGCGCGCCTCGATGCCGTCGGCGAGGGTGACCGGGTCGCCGGCGTTGGCGAGCTTCGTGGGGATCGCGACGTTGTTGCTCCCGCGGCGGACCATTGCCACCCGGGCGTCGCCGGAGTCGCCGGCCGCGACGTAGCGGATGCCGTTCGTCCCTTCCCCGTTCGAGGCCGTGACGTTGATGAAGTCCGTCCCGGTCGCGAAGCCGAGGTAGTTCCCCTGGCTGTTCGTGGTCGTGTACGTGGTGGTGTACGCGAAGTCCGTAGGGACGTCCGCCGGCGACACGAGCGCCGCGGCCTCGGCGGGTTGGTTCAGGTCGAGCAGCGCCCGCGCCTTCCCCACGAGCGCGAGCCGCCGCACGGTCAGACTGTCCCCCGCGTGCGTGAGCGCCGTGTCGAAGAGCGCCGCGGCGGTCTGGAACATCTCCGCGGTCGTGAGCGGCTTGCCGTACTCGATCCCGCCGTTGTAGATCGTCCGGCTGAACGGAACGCCCGAGCAGAACAGCTCGCCGAACAGGAGGTACACGTAGCCGTCGAGCGCGTACATCTCGGCGACGTAGGAGCCCGGCGCCGTAGGCGCGTACTGCTGGAGGCTCCCGATCGCGAGCTCGATGTTCTGGCGCGCGGTGTGGAGGTTGCTGTACACCGTGCTCCCGGTGCCCGGCAACGGCATGCGGAGATCGAGCTGCGCGGACGGGCTCGTCGCGTCGGTCCGGCGATACTGGTATTCATCGGTGAAGAGTCCCGAGGCCAGCGCATAGCTCATCGAGCGCGATGAGCCCGCGAAGGCATCGTCGAAGGCGACGATGGAGCCGCGATAGAGGCTCATCGCGCCCTCGTACGTCCCGACCGCCGCGGGGTCGGCGATGTTGGACGGCGGGTCGACGTTCGTGAGATCGGTCAACGAGCAGCCGCTGAGCGCGATGGCGAACGCCAGCCCAACCCCTCCTGCGAGTGAACGAAGGTGCATGGCGGTGTCGATGGTTAGAAACCGAGGTTGAGCCGGATGGACCACTCGCGCGGCTGTGGGACGCCGCCCAGGTCGGTGGTCACCTCGCCGAAGGGGATGTTGCTCAGATCCGGATCGGCGCCGCGGTAGCGCGACCAGAGCCCGAGGTTCCGCCCCATGATCGAGACGCTCGCCGAGCGGGCGTGCAGCATCTGCGCGATGCGCGGCGAGGCGCGGAAGGTCACCGAGAGCTCGTACAACCGGAGCCACGATACTTCCTCCATGAACCCGTAGTTGGTCATGGTGGCGCTGACCGCCAGCGCCTGCTCGGCGAGGGAGGCCGTGGGGTCCACGAGGCCCCGGCAACGTAGCGCGGTGCAGCGTTGCTGCAGGATGCTGTTCTGCTGCGTCTCACCGCTCCGGTAATCGAGCCCGGCGGCGACCGTCATCTTCCCCGAGAAGAGCGAGACGCTGTTGTGCATCGACCACTCGGCTTTGGGCTGCGGCTGCCCGAGATACACCAGGCTGTCGGAGAGGAGCACCTCCGACGGCTCGATGATCCCGTCGTGGTTGGCGTCTCCGTAGGAGACGATCGCGTAGTCCCATTGCCCGCCGACGGCGTACCCCGGCACGGCGCTGTTGAATCCGCGGGTGATAGTGACCGGTCCGTTCACCGCGATCACCTTGTTCCGGTTCTGCGACATGCCGAGCGTGAACGTCCACTCCGCGAGGCGCGTCTGCACCGGAGTCGCGGTCATCGTGAGCTCGAGCCCGCGGTTCTCGATCTTGCCGACGTTCTCGTAGCGCGCTGCCTGCCCGAACGAGGAGGGGAGGGTGCGCGGCATCAGCGCGTCGCGCGTGAGCTTGCGGTAGAACGTGCCCTCGAACGTCACGCGGTCGTTCCACAGCCCGAGGTCCAGCCCGGTCTCGAGCTCGGCCGCGCGCTCGGGGCGGAGGTCTTCGTTGCCGAGCGAGCTCACCGTGATCGTGGGGACCGTCTGCCCGTGGACGTCCCCCGAGCCGCGCACGTAGGTGCGGAACACCATGTCGGTGCGCGGCTGCACCCCCGCGTGCCCGTACGCCGCGCGCAGGCGGAGGTTGCTCACCGGCAGCCCGTGCGGAAAGAACGGCTCCTCGGAGATGACCCACGACGCGCTGAGCTTGGGGAAGAGCGGCGTCTTCGCCGACTTGCCGAACGCGCTCGACACGTCGGAGCGCACCGCGGCGGTCAGATAGAGCCGACCGTGCCGGCTGAACGTCTGCTCCAGGTACCATCCGGCGGTTGCGGTCGCGTCGAACCACTCGCTCGCGTCGCGCTCCTGCGCGCCGTCGACGGTTCCGGCGCCGAGCCCGAGCCCGATCCCGTGCGCCGTGACGCCCGTGCTGGTGGAGCGCGTGTACTGCCCACCGATTGTCGATCGTGATTCCCAGGCTCCCCACGCCGGGAGCGTGAGGCTCCCGCCCAGGTCCACGCTGTACATCGTCGCCGTGCCCTGCGAGCGGTCATGGCGGCCCGAGGCGGAGACGGGGTCGTCGGGCATGTCGCCGGGGCGTACGAGCACTTCGTCGGTGCGCGCCGCGTAGTCGAGCCCGAAGGTCGCGTGTGTCGTGATCGCGTCGATCGGCCGCCACGTGGTGCGCAGGCTGCCGATCCATCGATCCACGAGGTCGGTCGTGAGCTGGGAGAAGGCGCGTGCTGGGTTCTGTTGCCCCCACCCACCGAGCGAGTCGTCCACCCCCGCGGAGAACAGGCCGCTGGCGATGAAGCCGCCGGGCCCGCCGTTCGCCGCACGGTGGTCGGTGCGCGAGAAGCTCGACGAGAGCGCCACGTCGGCGCGCGGCGAGAGCTGCATGGTGAGGTTGTTCGTGAACCGCGCGGCCGTGAGCCCGCTCGGTCGCCGCTGCCACGACGGGAGCGGCTCGCCATGCCGCTCCTGCTCCAGAAACGCGACGGCGTTGTCGGGCATCTTGAGCATGTCCGTGCCGTCCTCGTAGCTCCCGCTCAGGAAGTACTGCAGGCGCTCCGACCCGCCGGACACCTGGGCGTTGAGGCGCGCGGTGTGCCCGATGCCGAACGGGCTCGTCTCGGCATGGTTGAGCGGGTTCCAGTGCGTCACGCTGTCCATCACGCACATGCCGTTCGCCACGCTCACGAAGTTCCCCGTGAGCCAGCACTGGCGCACATCGGGCGCGATGAGCATGTGCCCCCACCCCGCGTACCCCTCGCTGAACTTGGCGTTCATGGACAGGCGCGAGCCATCCAAGGAGAACGTCCACCGGGGCGGCCCGGCGCGCCCGCGCTTGGTCTTGATGACGATCACGCCGTTCGCGGCATCCGACCCGTAGAGGCTCGCCGCCGACGGGCCGCGCAGGATGTCGATCGATTCGATCTCGTCGGGGTCGATGTCGTCGATGCGAGAGGTGGCCATGAAGACGCCGTTGTTCGCGACCCGGTTCTCCGCCGCCGGAAGGGTCACCGCGCTCCCCTCGGAGTAGCGCGCATCCACGCGCACGCCGTCGATGATCATGATCGGGTCGCTCGACGTGCTGGAGATGTTGGACATCCCGCGGATGCGGATGCGGGAGCCGCTCCCCATGAGCCCACTCGACGTCTGCACCTGCACGCCGGCCACGCGTCCGGCGAGGAGGTCGCTGAGGTTGCGCAGCGGGGTGGTGGGGACGATCGAGTCGGCGTTGATGGTGCCGACGGCGTTCCCGACTTCGCGTCGCTCGCGATCCCCGGCGCCGGTCGTCACGACTTCCTGCAGGCGCGTGAAGCCGATCTGCATGGCGAAGTCGACGGTCACGGTGGCGCTGTCGGCCACGGTGATCGTGCGCGTCGCCTTGGTGTAGCCGAGCAGGCGCGCGACGACGACGTGCGTGCCGGCGGGGACGTGCCGGAGCACGTACCGTCCGTCATCGCCGGTCGCGGCGCGGAGCGAGGTGCCTTCGATGGCGATGAGCGCTCCGGCGAGCGGCCGCGAGGTGGCCGAGTCGACCACGCGCCCCGTCACCACGCCGTCGGCCACGTGGCGTCGCGTCCGCGCCGCGCGCTTGACGAGCAGGATGTCCCCCGCCGGCGTCGTCGCCACTTCGACGTCGGTCTCGTGCAGCAGCTCGGCGAGCGCCGCGCCCACGGTGACACCGGCCACGTGGATGCTCACCCGGCGTTCGACCGGGACCGTGCGCGGCGTGTACTGCAGGGCGACCTGCGCCTGCCGGTCGATCTCATCCAGCACCACCGCGAGCGGCACGTCGGAGTAGTCGAGCGCGACGAGGCGCTGCATGGGCGGGGCGGTGGGGCGCGGGCGCGCGTCGGGCGTCATGCCGCTCGCGTGCGGGGCCGGGACGGGCGCGGCGTTCGCGCTCTGCGCCCGCGCGCTGGGGAGCGCGACGGCGGCGAGCATCACGGCGATGGTGACGGCGAGGGTGGAGTGTGCGGTCATCCGATCGTTCGTCCTGCGAGAGCGTGGGGGGGAGTGGATGGCGGTGG
>JADGGM010000031.1 GCA_019689955.1 Gemmatimonadaceae bacterium | reverse complement strand
GTGAGGTACAGCGCGGCGCCGGCCACGAGCAGGGCGGAGCGGGTCAGCGACATGGGCAATGATCGGAGGGTGCGGACGGGGTGTATGTCACAAGATGAGATCCGGCGAAAAGCCGTCAACGCCGGGGCGGTGTATCATGAGCTGGGGCGCCGGGAACGGACCTTGCCCCAGGCGGGCAGAGGTACATGCTGTATGCAGCACATTCTCCAGCAGCTCGGGATTCATCTCTCGACTATGACGCTCGTCCTCCTGGCCGCGGCACTCGTTTCGGTGGTCGGCACGGTGATCATCGCCCGGCGGCGGCGGGCACTGGCACGTCGTGAGCCACCTCCGCTGGTGTTCGCGGTGCGGGACCGCGCTCCGGTGCGCGAGCTGCGCCCGGCCGGGTTCCGCGCCGCGCCCCCGCCGACGTCATCGTTCGCGGCGCCGTTCCCGCCGGGCCCGTCACCTGCCGAGCGCGGCGGGGCGGGCGTGGCGGGCGCGCCGGTGGAGGATCGAACGGTCCGGGTACCGCGCTACACGGAGCCGGCCGTCGAGTTCCTCCCCGGCCGGCTGGAGATCCAGAGCGGCGCGCACCGCGGCGAGACGATCCGTTTCGTGCGGCCGGCCGCCGGCGGGGACGCGGCCGACGTCACGCTCGGGCGCGGCGACGGCCCCCCCGACATGCACGTGAAGCTCCCCGACGAGACCGTGAGCCGTCACCACGCGCGCATGCAGTTCGAGAACGGACGCTGGAAGATCACCAACCTCTCGCGGACCAACCCCACCATCCTCAATGGCGAGGAGCTGATCGCCGCCGACAGCCCGCGCTGGCTCCAGGACGGCGACACGATCGAGATGGGCGACATCGTACTGCGCTTTCGCGCGCCCTGAGCCCGCGGGCGCGCGTCCCCCAAGCCATCGATCGGCGGCCGCGGCGTCGCCCGCCGGGTTGGCCCGGCACTATGCATACGCGCCCGGTCCCCCCCTACGGAGACCGGGCGCGTTCGCTCCGGCAGCGTGAGCGTGCGTGCCGCTACGCCCACTCGTGTGACCGGTCGCGCCGCACCAGATGCGCCACGAGCCACACCAAGAACATCACGGGGAGCACGACGAAGAGCAGCACCTTGAACAACGCAATCCCGATCGCGAACAGCGCGCTCAACACCCCGAACGCCGCTGCCAGGAGCGCTGCCCCGATCACCAGCGCCACCAGAATCGGGAGCCCCACCACTGCGAGCACGATCAACACCGGGAGCGCCACCACGCAGAGAATGGCCAGCGCCGGTAGCCCGAGAAAGCCGAGCAGCAACGTGGCGGGCACGACGACCACGAGCCCGATGAAGAGCGTGACGAACAGCTTGAACAGTGAGACCATCGCTCCACTCCGTGTGGGACGCTGATCTCTACGGAGGGGCGGTCGGGAAGGTTTCAGGCGCTCGGGCCGCGCTCCATCTCCTCCCGAAGGCGCGCGAGGTCTTCGGGGGTATCCACGTCGGGAGGCATCGCGCGGTCCAGCTCGACGACCGTCACGCGCTCGGGGTCGCGCGCGATCACCGCGCGCGCGCCGTGGTCGCCGCGGAGGAGGAGGAGCTCGGTGAGGAGCCCGGCGGCGAAGAGCACGGGATGCCCCCGCACGCCGCGGTAGCTCGGCACGACGATCGGGCGCGTCTCCTCGGCCGCGATCACGCGCGCGTAGCTCTCGGTGCCGAGGGTCGGCTGGTCGCCGAGGGCGAAGAGGAGGCTCCGCGTCCCGGTGCGCAACGCGCAGACGCCGGCGCGGATGGAGCTGCTCATCCCCTCCTCCCACCGCCGGTTCACCGTGACGCGCACCGGGAGCCCGTCGAGCACGGGGCGGACGGCGTCCGCGCCGCGGCCGAGCACGACGATCACGTCGTCCACCGGGGCAGCGAGCGCGTGCTCCACGCTCCAGCGCAGCAGCGGCTGGCCGCAGAGCGGCGCGAGCAGCTTCTCCGCGCCGAAGCGGCGCGACGCCCCCGCGGCGAGCACGATCGCGGCGCGCACCGCTACTCCACCTCGCCGCGCCCCGATGTCTCGCGGTAGCGCGGAAAGCGGAAGGCCAGCTCGCGGGTGATCAGCCCGCCGTGGCCGAGCGCTGCCAGCTCCTCGCGCCCCACGCGCTCGCCGGTGAGCACGCGGGGGAGGACGAGATCGAACACGGTCGCCTGGGAGAAGAGGCCGCAGCTCGGCATCCCGAGGAGCGTCGCGTCGCGGAGCCGCGCGATCCAGAAGAGGCTCCCCGGGTGCGCGGGCGCGCCGTAGCGCTCGAGCGCGACGCCGAGCCGCTCGAGCGCGAGGAAGGCGGGGTCGAGCGGGTCCATCGCTTTGGTGCCGGCGAGGACGATCACCCGCGCGCCCTGCGCCGCCATCCGTTCGAGCGCGGCCGCGATCTCCCCCTCGTGCGGCGCGACGAACGCGGGCGGGAGGAGCTGCGAGCCGAACCAGGCGACCTTCGCGCCGAGCGCGTCGCGAAAGCGCGTCATGCCGCGCTCGCCGATCGTCTCCTGCACCACGGCGCCGACCACGGTGGGCTGGAAGCGCGCCACGCGCACGACGCCGGGTCCGTCGCGCGTGATGCGTTCCACCATCTCGATGCGGGTCTCGTCGATCACGAAGGGCGTGATCTTCGCGCGCGCCACCGTCTCCCCGGCCTCGACGATCTGGCCGTCGTACAGCGTGTAGGCGCAGGCCCCCTCGATCGCGTTCACGCGCGCGAGGCGCTCGACGTCGACCGAGAGGCGCCCGCGGTGCGCGGCGACGATGGGCCAGTGCCCGCCACCCACCGCGCCGACGGTGGTCCCCTCCCCCGCGACCGCGCTCGCGATGCGGCGGCCGGCCTCGTCCTCGTGGATCTCCCCGGGCTCGACCTCGATGACGTGCAGCTCGTCCCAGTCGAGGGCGAGGAGCGCCGGGACGTCGGCGTCCTGCACGACGTGCCCTTTGGGGAACGCGCGCTCCCCCGCCCCGCCGCGCACGTCGCGGGCGAGCACCATCCCGGCGAGCGCGTCCGGGCGTGCCGAGACGCGGTGCACGCGGTGCGCTTTCACGTGGCCGCTCGCTCCCGCAGCGGCGTGCCGATCCGTCCGTTGCGCACGGCCACGGCCTCGGCCGCGATGCTCAGCGCGATCTCGGCCGCCGTCTGCGCGCCGATGTCGAGCCCCACGGGGACGTGCACGCGCGCGCGCGCCTCGGCCGAGATCCCTTCGGCCGCGAGGAAGTCGAGCACCGCGCGGCCGCGGCGGCGGTTGCCGAGGAGCCCGATGTACGCCGGCTCGCGTGCCAGGACCACGCGCAGCACCGGGACCTCGAACTTGTAATCGTGCGCGACGAGGACGACGAACGTCGAGGCATCGTACGTGAGCTGCTCGGCGATGTCGGCGAGGAGGCCGATGCGGATCTCGTCGGCCTCCGGGAAGCGCTCGCGCGTCGCGTAGCGCTCGCGGCCGTCGACGATGATCGTGCGCCAGCCGAGGGCCTTGGCGAAGCGGACGAGCGGCACGGCGACGTGCCCTGCGCCGAAGATGATGAGCGTCGTCGCGGGCCCGTGCAGCTCGAGGAAGAGCGTGACCGGCGCGCCGCCGACGTCGACCGTCACGGTGCGCGAGGAGGCGGCGCGCATCGCGTCGAGCGCGCGGTCGCGCGCGGCGGCGTCGAGCGCGGGGAGGCCGAGCGTCCCGACCGTGGTCCCATCCTCACGCACCACGAGGCGGCGCGCATCACGGGGCGCATTGCCCGCCTCGAGCACGGCGACCGCGATGGACCGCCGCCCTGCCTCCGACTCGGCGCGTATCGCGTCGTAGGCGGCGACCACCGGGTCCGCGGCGTGGTCGAGCGCGACGGGCTCGATGAGCACCTCGACCGTGCCGCCACAGGTGAGCCCGAGGTCCCACGCATCCTCGTCGCCGAGCGAGAGCGAGACGAGCTTGGGCGACGCGGTCGCGAGCACCGCATCGGACTCGGCGAGCACCCGCGCGTCCACGCACCCGCCGATCGTCACCGAGCCGAGGATCCGGCCGCCTTCCCCGACCCACATCTTCGCGCCCTCTTTCTTGGGCGTGGTCCCCTTGGTGGAGACGAGCGTCGCCATGGCCACGCGCCGCTCGTGGCGGCGCAGCTCCTCGAGGTGCTCGAACGTCTCACGCAGGTCGGGCTGCTTCATGGCCGGGAACCTCCTCGCACACCAGGCCGCGCTCGCGTGTGTGGGTCGTTTCGCAATATAGGCCCGCGGACAGCCCCGACAACAGCACGAGGCCGGCCCGCGGTGCGCCGGCTACCCTCCTCCCGTGACGCCTCGCCCGGCGGCCGGCGCCAGGAGCACGGGTGAGCGCGACGGGGCCGGCGCCGGCCGCGCTCCGCGGGGTCGAACGTCAGAGCGACAGGTGCGGGAGGAGCGCCTCGAGGCTCGCGAGGTCGTGCACAGGGCGAAAGACGTCGACGTGCGGGAGCGCGGCCTGCATCCCGCGGGTGAGGGGCTGGTATCCTGGCGCGCCGAGGAGGGGGTTGAGCCACACCACGCGCCCCGCGCGCTCGTGGAGGCGCGCGAGCGCGCGGCCGAGCACCTCCGGGTCGCCGGTGTCCCACCCATCGCTCAGGATCACCACGACCGTGCGCCGGTCCACGAGCCGCCGCCAGTGTGCTTCGAACGCCGCCACGCACTCGCCGATGCGCGTCCCGCCGGACCAGTCGCGCACGGTCGCGGCGACGCGCTCGAGCGCGCGGGCATAGTGCGGCGCGCCGAGCGGCTCGGTGATGTGGCTCAGCCGCGTCGCGAAGGCGAACGTCTCCACGCGCGCGAAGGCGTGCTGCATGGCGTAGAGCACCTGGAGCAGGAAGCGCGCGTAGAGCTCCATGGAACCCGACACGTCGCACAGCACGACGAGCGACGTGCGGCGCACCTTGCGCCGGCGGAACGCGAGGTCGAGCGGGACCCCTCCGGTCGCGATCCCCTGGCGCAGCGTGCGCCGCAGCGAGAGCCGCGCCCCGCGCGACGCGGGGCGCCAGCGGCGGCTCGGACGCATCGCCAGCCGCCGCGCCATCCGCGCAACGACCCGCTCGATCGCGCGCAGCTCGGCGTCGCCGAATCCGCTCACCTCGCGGGTGGCCAGCACCTCGTGCGCGCTCGGCGCCGGGAGCGCCGCGGGCGGCGCGCCCGAGTCATCGGCGACGCGCGCCCAGCGCTGGAGCGTCGCTGCCACGATCTCCGGCGCCCGCTCCCCCGGCGGCCGCACCGCCGGCCGCGGCGGCCCGCGGCGGGCCTCGCCGCTCCGCGGCGCACGCCAGAACGCGTCGAACAGCGCCGCGAACGTCTCGTAGTCCTCCGGGCGCGTCACCAGCACGGCGCGCAACGCCATGAACACCTCGTCGCGGTCCGTCACGTCGACCAGCGCGAGCGCGCGCACGGCATCGATCGTCTCGGCCGGCGTGGTCGCGATGCCAGCGTCGCGCAGCGCGCGGCAGAAACGCGTCACCGCGAGCGTCAGCCGGGCGCCCGGGAGCGACGTCATGGGAGCGGCGTCAACATCGCCGGGAGATCCCCCGCGTCGAGCGCGGCACCGACCAGACGCAGGTCCCGCTCGTCCTTCACGAGACACCCCATCGTCTCGCGCACCACCTCGGCGTCCAGCTCCGCCGCGTGCAGCGCCACGAGCGCCGCGGCCCAGTCGAGCGTCTCGGCCACGCCCGGCGTTTTGGCCAACGCCATGCGGCGGAGCGATTGCACGAACGCCGTCACCGAGCGCGCGAGCGCCTCGTCGATCCCCGGCACCTTCGCGCGCACGATGTGCAACTCCTTCTCGAGCGACGGGTAATCGATCCAGAGATACAGGCACCGCCGCCGCAACGCCTCCGACAGCTCGCGCGTGCGATTCGACGTCAGCACCACCGCCGGGCGGCGCGTGGCGCGCACGGTGCCGATCTCGGGAATCGTGACCTGGAAGTCGGACAACACCTCGAGCAGGAACGCCTCGAACTCCTCGTCGCTCCGGTCCACCTCGTCGATGAGCAGCACCGGCGCGCGCCCCTCGTGCGTGATCGCTTGCAGGAGCGGACGCTTGAGGAGGAACGGTTCGCTGAAGATCGCCGCCTCGCGCTCGGCGAGCGGCCGCGCCGAGCCCTGCTCGAGCTGGATGTGGAGGAGCTGCTTCGGGTAGTTCCACTCGTAGAGCGCCGTGGTCGCGTCCAGCCCCTCGTAGCATTGGAGGCGAATCAGGTCCGCCCCCGTCGCGCGCGCGAGCACCTTCGCGATGTCCGTCTTCCCGACCCCCGGGTGCCCTTCCACGAGGAGCGGCTTTTCCAGCGCGAGCGCGAGATACACGGCCGTCGCGATGCTGCGATCGGTCACGTAGTGCTCGCGCTCCATGAGCCGCTGAATCCGCTGAATTTCCTCGCGCACGCACACGCTCCGGCGGAGAGGGGGACGGGGAGAAGGTGCCTCAGCAGGAATATACGCTCCACGCGCGGCCGCGCCGCGAGCCGCGCCGCGCGCTCACTCGGAGCGCCCGGGGATCGGCGCGAGCCCTTTCGCCTGCTCGCGCAGGAGAAAGCGCTGGATCTTCCCCGTCGCCGTCTTGGGGAGCGACCCGGCGAACACGATCGCCCTCGGGCACTTGTACGGCGCGAGCCGCGCCCTCACGAACTCGCGCAGCTCGCGGGCGAGCTCGGCGGTGCCGACGTGGCCGTCGGCGAGAACGACGAACGCGATCGGCTTGACCAGCTCGTCGGTGTCCGCCGCCCCGACCACCCCGGCCTCGCGCACCGCCTCGTGCTCCAGCAGCGTGTTCTCCACCTCGACCGGGGACACCCAGATCCCCCCGGCCTTGAGCATGTCGTCGCTGCGCCCGGCGTACCAGTAGTACCCGTCCTCGTCGCGCACGTACTGATCGCCGGTGCGTACCCAGTGGCCGAGCAGCGTCTCGCTCGTGCGCGTGTGCCGGTTCCAGTAGCCCGCGAAAGCGCTCTCGCCGCTCACGAGGAGCGCGCCCACCTCGCCGACGTCCACCTCCTCCCCCGCCTCGTTCACCAGCCGCGCGCGGTACCCCGGCACCACACGCCCGCTGCTCCCCGACCGCACGCTCCCCGCGACGTTGGAGATGAAGGTGCAAGCCATCTCGGTCGATCCGATCCCGTCGAGGATCTCGCGGCCGAACCGCGCCAGCCAGCGCTCGTAGAGGCTCCGCGGCAGCGGCTCCCCCGCGGAGATGCACCGCCGCACCAGCCCCAGGTTGAGGTCGGGGTAGTCGCGCACGTATCGCAGGAGCGCCGCGAACGCCGTCGGCACGGCGAAGAAGAGCGTGGGCGTGGTCCGCGCGATCATGTCGAAAACGGCCGTCGGCTCGGGGCGCCCGGGGAAGAGCACCGACGACGCGCCGACGTAGAAGGGGAAGTACAGGGCGTTCCCGAGCCCGTAGGCGAAGAACAGCTTGGCCACGGAGAAGCAGCGGTCCCGCTCGGTGATCTCCAGCACGTGCCGCCCGAACGCCTCGCAGCAGACGACCATGTCGTGCTGGAGGTGCACGACCCCCTTGGGGATGCCCGTGGTGCCGGAGCTGTACAGCCAGAAGGCGACGTCGTCCTTGGTCGTCGGCGCAGGGTCGAGCGTGGTGGGCTGCGCGGCGGTGAGGTCGTCGAGCGGGATCTCCCCCGGCCCGGCGCGCCCGGCGACGAGGACGTGGCGCAGCGTGGGGACGTGCGACCGCGCGACCCCCACGATGTCGGTCAGCGCTTCGCTCACGATCACGACCTCGGCGCGCGTGTCCTCGAGGATGTACGCGCAGTCGCGCGCCGTGACGAGCGTGCTCATCGGGACAGGGACCGCGCCGATCTTCATCGCCCCCCAGAACGCGTACACGAACGCGGGGCTGTCGAGCAGGAGCAGCGCGACGCGGTCCTCCTGCCGGACGCCGAGCGCGCGCAGCGCGTGCCCGACCCGATTCACCTCTTCATGGACGCGCGCGTAGGTGATCGCGCGGTCCTCGGTCACGAGCGCGACGCGATCCCCGCGCCCGTTCTCCACGTGGTGATCGACGAAGCGCACCGCCGCGTTGAAGCGGCGGGGGAGTGCGGCGTACACGTCCGAGCGCGTCGATGATGCCATGGCGCGGCGGCCCTCGGGAGGGAGATCCGGTCCTCCTCTACGATGGCGGCGGACCGCTCCGTTGTCGACGGCGCCACGGCTCGGCTCGGTGCCGGGGCCCGCCCATCAGGCGCCGTACACCTCGAAGATCCCGGCCGCCCCCATCCCGCCGCCGATGCACATCGTCACCATGCCGAGCCCGCCGCCGCGCGCGCGCAGCTCGTGGATGAGCTGCGTCGTGAGCTTGGCGCCCGTCGCGCCGAGCGGGTGGCCGAGCGCGATCGCGCCGCCATTCACGTTCACGCGCGCGAGGTCCATGCGCAGGTGTCGCGCGACCGCCACCGCCTGCGCCGCGAACGCTTCGTTGAGCTCGATCAGGTCGATCTGGTCGAGGGTGAGCCCCGCCTTCGCGAGCGCCTTGGGGATCGCATTGATCGGCCCCATCCCCATGATGTCGGGCTCGATCCCCGCCACGGCGAAGGTGACGAAGCGCGCCAGCGGCGCGATCCCCGCGCGACGCGCTCGCTCGCTGCTCATGACAACGACCGCGGCCGCGCCGTCGGAGTAGGGGCTCGAGTTCCCCGCGGTCACCGTGCCGCCGTTCGGCTTGAACGCGGGGCGCAGCTTCGCGAGCCCTTCGAGCGTGGTGTCGGGGCGCGGGAGCTCGTCGCGCTCGAACGTGCCGTCGGTCACGACTTTCGTCACGCCGTCCCAGCACACGCGCGGCACGGGGATCGGCACGATCTGCCCGGCGAACGCGTTGGACGCGACCGCGCGCGCCGCCTTCTGCTGGCTCTCGAGCGCGAAGCGGTCCTGGTCCTCGCGGCTCACGCCGTACCGCGCCGCCACACGCTCGGCCGTGAACCCCATCCCGATGTAGCTCTCCGTGAGCGCCGGGTGCAGCCGCGTGTGGTACCCCGACATCGGGACCTGGCTCATCATCTCGACCCCGCCGGCCACGACGACGTCCTGCATCCCGCTCATCACCGCCTGCGCCCCCTGGGCGATCGCCTGCAAACCCGAGGAGCAGAAGCGATTGACCGTCGCGGCGGAGATCTCCACGGGGAACCCGGCGAAGAGCGCCGCGTTGCGCGCGACGTTGAGCCCCTGCGAGGCCTCCGGCATCGCGCAGCCGAGGAGAACGTCGTCCACCTCGCGCGGCTCGATCCCCGCGCGCGCGACCGCCGCCTTCAGCACGGTGCCGGCGAGATCGATCGGCGTGACGCCCGCCGCGGCCAGCGCCCCCTCGGGCTTCCCTTTCGCGACCGCGCTCCGCACCGCGGACACGATGACGGCATCAGTCATGGCACACCCCAGGTCGTCGAGTCACTAGTTGCGGAGCGGTTTCCCGGTCGCCAGCATGAACGCGATCCGCGCCTGCGTCTCCTTCGTGCCGAGCAGTCGCAGGAACGCCTCGCGCTCGAGGTCGAGGATGTCCTGCTCCGTGACGAGTCGCGGCGGCCCGTCGCCGCCGCAGAGGACGTACGCGATCTCGCGCCCGATGCGCACGTCGTGCGCGCTGGCCTGCCCGGCTTCCTGGAACGCGAACAGCGCGTAGTACAGGTTCCCGATGCCGTCCTTCCCGAGCGCACGGATCGTGCGCGGCGGGGGGGCGACGTAGCCGGGCGCGAGGTCGAGCACGCGCTGCTTGGCATCGGCGATGAGGAGATCGCGGTTCATCGAGATGCGGTCGCTCGCGCGGAGGAGCCCGGCGCGCCGCGCGTCGAGCGCGCTCGTGCTGGTCCGCGCCAGCGCGATGAGCTGGAACGCGCGCTTCACCGCCTCGAACGGATCGGCCTCCGGGTACGCCGCGAGCTCCTCGGTGAACCGGAAGAGAAGCTCCTTGGTTCCGCCGCCGGCGGGGAGGAGCCCGACCCCGACCTCGACGAGCCCCATGTACAGCTCCGCGTGCGCCTGGACCGCGTCCGCGTGAAGCGCCATCTCCGTCGCGCCGCCGAGCGCGAGCCCGTGCGGGGCGACGACGACCGGGAACGGTGCGTGCCGGACCGTGCGCACCATGTTCTGAAAGCGGCGCACGGTCGCCTCGAGTGCCTTCCACTCCCCGCCCTGCACCGCGCCGGCGACTTCCGCGAGGTTCGCGCCGGCGGAGAAGGTGCGCGGATCGTCGTTGCCGAGCACGAGCCCCACGAGCCCGTCGCGCTCCACGCGTCCGAACGACCGCTCGATCATCTCGAGCACGCCGCTCCCCAGAGTGTTCATCTTCGAACGGAACTCGAGGAGCGCGACGCCGTCGCCGAGGTCGAGGAGGCGCGCGCTCTCGTTCTCCTCGAGGATCGCGCCCGGACGGCGCGCGACGATAGCGAGCGTGATCGCGCCGGCGGCCTTCGGGGGCACGGCGTGCCACCGTCCGTCGAAGCCGAGGTACTCCTCGTCGGCGCCGCGCGTGCGGTAGAAGCCTTCGTCGGCCCGTGCGAGCAGCGGGGGCTCATCGAGGCCGAGGTCGCGGAACCCGCGGCGCAGCGCGTCGGCGCCGATCATGTCCATGAGGCGGAAGGGGCCGGCCTCGTGGCCGTACCCCCACTCCATCGCGCGGTCGATGGCGACCGGATCGTACGCGAGCGTCGGCGCCACGGTGAGCGCGTAGTGCGCGGCGCCGAGCACCGACCGGCGGACGAAGTCCCCGTACTTTCCGGGGAGCGCGAGGGCGCCGCGCACGCGCTCGGCGAGCGGGAGCTTCGCGAGGCGCGCGAGCTCGGGGTCGTCGACTTTCTGCTGCGGGCGATACTCGCCGGTGGACGGGTCGAAGGTAAAGATCTCCTTCCCGCGCTTCTGGTAGTAGCCGCCCCCGGTCTTGTCGCCGAGCCGCTTGGCGGCGATGAGCCCGCGCAC
Organism: Gemmatimonadaceae bacterium; assembly: GCA_019689955.1. Classification (GTDB taxonomy): domain Bacteria; phylum Gemmatimonadota; class Gemmatimonadetes; order Gemmatimonadales; family Gemmatimonadaceae; genus JADGGM01. Next base: position 811 of record JADGGM010000031.1, on the reverse strand, counting down.
CCAGTCGGGGAGGGCGAAGTCTTCTCCCGTCGCCGCCGCGAGCCCTGCGGCGGCGTGGGCGAGGATGTCGATCCCCGCGATGTCGCCGGTGCGGAAGGTCGCGGACTTGGGGCGGCCGATGAGCGGGCCTTGGAGCGCATCGACTTCGTCGATCGTCAACCCGGCCGCGGCCATGTGGCGGAAGGTCTCCGTCGTCGCCTTCACGCCGAGCCGGTTGGCGATGAACCCCGGCGCGTCCTTCGCGATCACGATCCCCTTCCCGAGCACGCGCTCGGCGAAGGTTTGCACGGCCTCGAGCGTCTCCGGCGCGGTGTCCGCGGTGGGGATCAGCTCGAGGAGGTGCATGTAGCGCACGGGGCTGAAGAAGTGCGTGCCGAGGAATCGCCGCTTGAAGTGCGCCGCGCGCCCCTCGGTGAGCACGCAGATCGGGATGCCGGAGGTGTTCGACGAGACGATCGTCGACGGCGCGAGGAGCTGTTCCAGCCTGGCGAAGAGCGCCTGCTTTGGCGCCGGCTGTTCGACGATCGCTTCGACGATCCAGTCGCACTCGGCGAGGAGCGCGAAGTCATCGTCGGTGTTCCCCGTGCGCACGAGGCGCGCACGCTCGGGGCCCATGAAGGCGGCGGGCTTCGCTTTCGTCTGGCGCTCGAGCCCCTGGCGGGCCGGGGCGTTCCGGTCGCCGTCTCCCGGCACGTCGAGCATCACCACGGGAACTCCCGCGGACGCGACCAGCGCCGCGATCCCTCCTCCCATCGTGCCGGCGCCCACGACGCCGACCTTCCGAATGCGCATGAGGTTGCTCCGTCGAAGA
>JADGGM010000724.1 GCA_019689955.1 Gemmatimonadaceae bacterium | reverse complement strand
ACCGCCGGCCGCCTGAGCCGCGTGATCGCCACGCTCGGCGAGCGCGGGAGCTGGTAGGTAGCCGCGCGCGGTCGCACCACCCGCCGCGCGCGGCTCACCGGTCGTCGAACAGCTCGTCGAGGGGAGGGGCGCCCGCGCGCTGCGCGAGGCGCGCGATCGCGTCCGGGCCCGTCGCCCACTGCATGATCGACTCGGCGTGCGCGATGAGGTCGGTGCTCGCGACGAACGCGCACCGCTCGGGCACTCCGAGCCGCTGGAACGCCGGGCGCGAGAGCTCCCGCCGCACCTTCTCCACCCGCTCGGGGGGCGTCACGATGTAGAGCGGAAAGGTCAGGTTCGGGGAGAGCGCGCCCAGGTCCGCGAGGCGGAGGAGCCCGGAGTAGATCGACGACGTGCACTCCACCTCGAACGCCGCCACCACCTGATTCGCGTCGCGGAGCCACACGACGTCGATGAGGCTCACGAGCCGCTGCGAGGCGGCGTGCAGCCCGAGCGGTGGGAGCCGCTTCACACTCAGGTCGCCGAGCCGCTCGCCGTTCCAGCGGCGATGGTGATCGTTGGCGGCAACCCACACGCGACACCCGAGTCGGCGTCCCATGGTCGCGAGGAGCCACTGCAGGTGCGTGTGGCTCACCCCCGCGCGCCGCCGCGCCGGCGGCTCGGCCCGGCGCTCGCGCAGCACGGGCGCGCGCACGATGGGGCGGCGAAGGAAGCGCGGCGGGCGAGCCGGGACCGCGTCCGCGCCGCGCTCCGCGTCCTCGCGCGGCGCGCGCTCGTGGTGCCACCGGCAGAGATACTCGAGCTCCCACGTTGTCAGCGAGAGCGTCGCGGCGAGTCGGCGGAAGGCGTCGCGGAAGGCGAGGTAGTCGGCCGCGACATCGCTCGTCGGGCGGTACAGCGGCGGCTCGCGGCGCAGCGCCTCGCGCGCCGACGGCTGATAGCTCGGCCATTGCTCGGGGTCGTCCACGTGCCACCACACGCTCGCGAAGAACGCCGAGCGCCCCGGCTGGAGCTGCCCCGCGTGCGTGCCCTCGGCGCGCGCACGTCTCGAGGAAGGCGACGAACGCATGGAGGCGCTCGAACGCGTCCGCCGGATCGTGCGGCGCGCGAAGCACGGCGCGGAGCTGTGCGGTGAGCGCGTCGCGGTCGGGGATCCAGCGGACGAGGCGGTTGAGGAACACCGCGCCCGACATCCCGCCGAGGGCGAACGCGCTCCACTCCGATCGGGTGCGCTGGTCCACGATCGCGCGGAACGCCTCGACGTCCATCGCGCCGGTGAGGAAGCGGTGCAGCACGTCGCGCATCTCGGGACGCACAGCGCGGCGGCGCGCTTGCCACGCGTCGCACTCCTCGTGCGCGGCGACGTCGGCGCGCAGCTCGTCGCGGAGCAGGCGCCACTCCTCGATCTGAAGCGCCGTCGGCTGCTCCGCGGCGGCCGACTCGCCCACAGGTACCACCAACATCTCGACGACTCTACGGCTACGGCTCTGCCACGGCGAACACCTTCCGTACCAACTCTAACACCTGTGCCGCCCCTTGGCACCAG
>JADGGM010000030.1 GCA_019689955.1 Gemmatimonadaceae bacterium | reverse complement strand
CTCCTCGCCCTGGGCGCGGCCGCCTGCTCCCCGGACCAGGTGGTCGGCAACGCCAAGCTCCCCCCCGACATCCCCGATCCCACGGCCGTCCAGACCCCCGGCGGTGCCGTGAGCGCGTACCGCGGCGCGCTGGCGCAGTTCCGCCGCGCCTTCGCCGCGAACCTGACGAGCCCGTTCGTCGTCGTCTCCGGCCTGCTCGCCGACGAGCTCCAGGCGGAGGGGATCGGGTATCCGGTCGGCGTCTTCTCGTACGGCATGCGCACGGACAGCCGCGTCCTCCCCGAGATGGAGGGCGATGTCCAGGTCAACGAGCCGTACGAGTCGGCGTACTCCGAGCTCCAGCTCATCCGCGGACAGGGATCGCAGGCGCGCGGGCTGCTCACGCGCTTCGCCCCGGACAGCCTCCAGGCGCTCACAGGGCACCTCGACGCGCTGCAAGGCTACGCCGAGATCTTCCTCGCGGACTTGTTCTGCTCCGGCATCCCCCTGAGCACGGTCGACTACGACGGCGACTTCACGCTGCGGCCGGGCTCGCCCACCGCGGATGTGTACCAACACGCGATCACGATGTTCGACAGCGCGCTGGCGCTCGTGGCCGACAGCGCGCGCATCCTGAACCTCGCGCGGGTGGGGAAAGCGCGGGCGCTCCTCGCCCTCGGCCGGTTCGCCGAGGCCGCGCAGGCGGTGGCCGAGGTGCCGGATGACTTCCAGTACGCGGTGTACTACGTGAACCAGCCCGACGGCCGGAACTTCGCGTACTACGCCCCGGGCACGGCCCGCCCCGACATCATGGCGGATCGCGAAGGCGGGAACGGGCTGGACTACATCAGCAGCCACGACCCTCGGACGGCAGCGACCATCGTGGCCACGAGCACCAACGGCCGCCCGCTCTACCGCCCGGCCAAGTACGCGCTGACGGGCGGCACGCCGGTCGTGGTGGCGAGCGGCGTCGAGGCGCGGCTCATCGAGGCGGAGGCGCAGCTCAACGGCGCCGTCGCGGGCGATTGGCTCACAACGCTCAACACGCTGCGCACCAACGGCACCTTCACGCGCGTGGACACGATCGTGGATCACGTGGACACCACCGACGTGGGGGGCACGCCGCAGGTCGACACGACGTACCGCTACGACACCCTCTGGGTGGCCGGCACGGGGGGCGTGGCCGGGCTCGGGCCGCTGCACGACCCCGGCACGCCGGACGCGCGCGTGGACCTCGTCTTCCGCGAACGCGCGTTCTGGCTTTTCCTCACCGGGCACCGGCAGGGCGACATGCGCCGCCTCATCCGGCTGTATAGGCGCAACCCCAATCTCGTGTATCCCGTCGGCGCCTACCCGGGCGGGACGGGGCGATACGGCGGCGAGGTGGACGCGCCCGTCCCGTCGCGGGAGCGCACCTACAACTCGCTCTTCCACGGCTGCCTGAGCCGCGGCGCCTGACCGACTCCTTCTCCCGGACGCGATCCATGCTCACTGGTCCCGGTTTCGTTCCGTTCGATCCGGCGCGCCGCGCGCGGTCGCGTGCGCGACGCCTCGGCCGCGCCATCGCGCTCCTCGCCCTGGCCGGCTGCGGCACCGACGCCGCGGCGCCCACGCCGGTCGCCGATCCCGCGGCGCTGTACTGGGCGCTCACGCTCGACCGGCGCGCAATCACCATCTCCACCGTCGCGCCGTACGACACGATCCGACTCGCCGCCACACCGTACAACGCCCTGGGCGAGGTCATCACCGATGCGCCGGCGGTCAGCTACCGCTCCACTGATCCCGAGCGCCTCCAGGTCGATTCCCTGGGCCTCGTGCACGCGCTCAAGACCGGCTTCGGGATCAAGGTCATCGCGTCGCTCACCCTGGGGCCGCTCACGCACGCGGACACCGCGACCTTCAACGTGACCGATGTGTCGAGCCCGCCGGTGCTCGATTCGTTCTCCATCCACCCCGTGCCGCCGGACACCGCGGTGTGGTTCGCGAACGCGCTCAGCTTCACCGATTTCTACGGCCCCAAGCCGGTCCCGTACGTCGCGTTGGACGACCACGACGTGCCTGTGCCGGACCTCGTGGTGGAGTACCGCTCGTCGGACACCACCATCGCGACGATCGATCAGTTCGGCCTCCTCCTCGGCGTGCGCCCGGGGATCGTGAAGATCTCGGCCACCACGACCGCCTACGGCATCACCAAGGCCGACACGGTCCCGTTCGCGATCACCATGCCGACGGGACAGGTGGTCCTCATCCAGAAGTCGACCACCCCCGGCGGGCCGCCGGTCGTGTTCTCGCCGAGCCAGGTGACGATCGCCGTCGGTGGTCGGATCATCTGGATCAACGCCACCGGGAGCAACGCGGACGTGACGTTCGATGACCCGACGAACGTGGCCGAGGACTTCATGTGCGGGTGCGGGTCGGGGAACATCCCCGCCTTCGGCGACACCACGGGCGTGGGCTTCGCGCTACCGAAGTACCGCATCTTCACGGCGCCCGGGCGATACCCGTACCACGACACGATCACGGGCGCGTCGGGGGAGATCGTCGTCGAGGCGCGTCCCTCGGAGGCGCGCCGCACGCGCTGATCCGCTGCACGCCGCGACACATCGGCCGCGGCTCGTCGTCGCCGTCAGGAGATCGTATCGGAATGGGCGTTTCTCGTCGTGACTTCCTCAAGGCCGGTACCGGCGCCGCGGTGCTGGCCGCCACCCCACGCTGGCTCGCGGTGCACGCGGCGCCGGGGGCGCCGCTCGCTCCGCCAATCACTGATCCCGACGTCAAACCGCTCGCGCTCCGCGCGCTCGACGCCGCGCGCAGCGCGGGCGCGGCGTACGCCGACGTCCGTCTCACGCACACTTACACCCGCTCCTTCGAGCCGTACCATCGCACGATCGAAGAGGCCGAGGAGATGGCCGCTGGCGTGCGCGCACTGGTGAACGGCTACTGGGGCTTCGCGAGCGGGCCGTACTGGACTCCGGACGAGATGGCGCGCCTCGGCCGCGAGGCCGTGGCCCACGCGAAAGCCAACGCGCTCGGCGCGGCGCGGGTCGTCGAGCTCGGGAAGGTTCCCGTGGTCGCCGACGGCCACTGGGAGACGCCGGTCGAGATCGACCCGTTCACCGTGCCGGTCGACGAGGTGTTCGATTATCTCCGCGGTCTGATGATCTACACGGCCGCGACGTATCCCGGCGTGTCGGCACAGGTGGCGTGCGACTTCTATCGCCAGGAGAAAGCGTTCGCGTCCACCGAGGGGACGTTCGTCACGCAGACGCTCTACCGGACCGGCGGCGGCTTCGGCATCAGCTACGACAACGAGAAGTACCGCACCGACGATCGGCTCCCCACGACCATCGCGTCCCCGCTCCTCGGGCGCGCGGGGCGGGGGTGGGAGTACATCCGCGAGGCCCCGCTGCGCGAGGAGGTCCCGATCCTCATGGCGCGCCTCGAGGAAGACTGGCGTCTCCCGTTCAAGCCGATCGAGGCCGGACGCTACGATGTCGTGCTCGACGCGCACGGCGTCTCGATGCTCCTGGCGAGCACGATCGGCGCGGCCACGGAGCTGGACCGCGCGCTCGGCTACGAGGCGAACGCCGGCGGCACGAGTTGGCTGAACCGCCCCCTCGCCATGCTCGGCACGGAACCCGTCGGCGCCCCGCTCCTCACCGTCACGGGCGATCGCTCCACCCCAGGCGCGCTCGCCACGGTCAAGTGGGATGACGAAGGGGTGGAACCCGAGCCCTTCACGCTGGTGAAGGATGGCATCCTCGCCGATTTCCAGACCACGCGCGAGGGCGCCGGGTGGCTCGCGGAGTATTACACGAAGCACGGCAAGCCCGTGCGCTCGCACGGCTGCGCCAACGCGCCGAGCGCGCTCCACGCGACGATGGAGCACCCGCCCAACCTCGCGATCACACCGGCTCGGAGCGACGTGGGGCTCGACGACCTCATCGCGGGGCTCGAGAAGGGGATCTTCATCGCCGGGCTCACCGTCGACACCGACTTCCAGCACCTCAACGGCGAATCGCGCAGCGGCCGGTTCTACGAGGTCCGAAACGGGAAGAAGGTCGCGCACCTCACGGGCGCCGGGATGCTCTTCCGCGCGCCGGGGCTCTGGAAGTCGCTCACCGCGCTTGGCGGCGCCAAGAGCCTCGAGTGGCGGTCGGCCACCATGCCCAAGGGGGAGCCGATGCGCAACGGCGCGTTCAGTGTCGGCGCGGTGCCGGCGCGCTTCAAGGACGTCACGATCATCGACCGGACGAGGAAAGCCTGATGCGCCGCCGATCCGAACCGCGGCGGCTGCTCGAGGAGCCCCGCCGCTTTCTCTCCCAGGACCAGTGCGAAGCACTCGCTCAGCGCGCGATGCGCTTCGCCACCGGCGGGGGCGACACGGCGCTCTACATCGACACCTGGTGGAGCGGGGAGATGCGCTGGGGGCGCAACCGCGTCACCCTCGGCAGCGACCGCCGCAACAACCAGCTCACGATACGCCGTTCGATCCACGAGGCCGCCGCTTCGGTACGCACGAATCAGATCGACGACGTCTCGATCCAGAGCGCGATCCAGGCCGCCGAGCGCGCGCTCGCCTATCACCCAACCTCGCCCGAAGACATCAAAGATCCCGCGGTCCACTTCGATTATCTCAGCCCCGCGATCTGGAGCGACCGTACCTTCGCGCTCGGTGCGAGCGAGCGCGCTGCGGCGGCGCGCGCGCTCATCGAGCCGGCCGAGCAGGCGGGGATGCTCTCGGCCGGCTACATCGAGGTCCGCGGCGCGGGGCGAGCCCTGATCCGCTCGAATGGTGAGCCGCTCTACGCCCCGTACACTCAAGCGCAGTGCTCGATGACCGTGCGCGACCCACAGGGCACCGGCTCCGGGTGGGCAGGGCTCAGTAGCTATGACTGGGGGCGGATCGACGGGGCGGCGTTGGCGCAGCGCGCGCTCCAGAAGTGCCTGGCCTCGCGCAACCCCGTGGGTATCGAGCCCGGGCGCTACACGGTGATCCTCGAGCCCCAGGCGGTGCACGACCTCGTGCAGTACGTGGTCCGCAACTTCGATCTTCGCGACATCGCCGAAGGCGGCGTGCACCCGTTCGCCCTGCGCCGCGATTTCTCCAAGCTCGGGCTCAAGGTGGCGGACTCGCGGGTGACGATCTCGCACGATCCGATGCACCCGGACCTGGGCGTGGTGCCGTTCACGCCGAGCGGCGAGCCGGTGCGCCCCGTGACGTGGATCGACCACGGCGTTCTGACCACGCTCGCGTACAACCGCGAGTACGCCCTCACGAAGCTCTACGACAACCTCGGCTATCCCAACACGCTCTCCTATCAGATGAGCGGGGGAGAAACGTCGGTCGAGGAGATGATCGCGACGACGAAGCGCGGGCTCCTCGTCACCCGCTTCTCCAACGTCTCGTACGTCGATCCTGTGAGCCTCCTCCTCACCGGGGTCACGCGCGATGGGTTGTGGCTCATCGAGAACGGGAAGATCTCGAAGGCCGTCAAGAACCTCCGCTTCACCGAGTCGCCGCTCTTCGTCCTCAACAGCATCGAACAGCTCGGCCGCCCCGAGCGCGTGTTCAGCCCGGGCGTACCGGCGATCGTCCCGCCGCTCAAGGTCAAGGACTTCAGCTTTACCGCATTGATCGATGCCATCTGACCCGCGTGTGGATGGATGCGGCCGCACGGCGCGGCCGCGCCCCGTGCCTCGAGGCACCCGCCGGAGCCGCCGTCTTTCCCGCGCGGTGCTCGGCGCCGCGGTGCTCGTCATCGCCCCCGCCGCCGGCGCGCAGACGCGCTTCGCTTGGCCCGCCAGGCCGGCGCCGGTCGAGCAGTACGGCCGCCCCGAGGAATGCCTCGCTGCGGTGGAGCGATCGGAGGCGCGCGCGGTCTGGGGGGCGCGGCCGGACACGCTGTCCGCGGTCGCGCAGGACCGCGCCTCGGAGCCGCCGGAGGTGATCGAGATCGCACGCCGGTGCAGCGCGCATCTCGACGCCGATCGCATGCCCGCGTCGAGCCGGCCGCTCTACCTCCAACTCCTCCTCATCGCGGGCCGGGACAGCACGTTCGCCGCCGTCGTGGACAAGCAGGTCGCGGAAGCGCGCTCGGTCGACGCGCGCAGCACCGCGCTCTTCTCGGCGTTCGACGTGCTGCTCAGGGCCAGACCCGTCCGCATCGCCGCCGCCGAGCAGCTCGCGCAGCGCCTCGACGCGCTGGGGCCCGAGGCCGCGGAGTCGCGTCTGTACGCGTGGTTCCGCCTCGCGTACCTCGCCCGCCTCCTGGGGGACTCCGCCCTCCTCGCGCGCGCCGCGCCGCGCGCGCTCGCTCTCGGGTCGCGCGTCGACTCGGCGAACCCGAACCTGATCATGAAAGCGGCGCTCAGCACCGGCGTCGTGATGCTCACCCCGCCCCGTCCGCTCGACGTGCTGCGCGACAGCGGCCCCGATGCCTACGTGCAGCTCATCCGGCGAAAGTACGTGGCGGAAGCCACCAAGCGCGGGGTGAGCCGTGACACGGCGGAGAACATGGTCGAGAACGATCTCCTCCGCGGCGCCGGCCGCCCCGCGCCGCCGCTCGTGGGCGACTACTGGTACGGGCGCAGCGACACCACCCGGCCGCTCCCGGCGCGGGGGCGCGTGACGCTCCTCGCCTTCGTGGATCATCGCTGCCGAGTGAAGTGCTACCCGGGGTACGCGATGCTCGAACGCCTCCACCGCCGCTTCGGCGACGCGCTCGACATCGTCCTCGTCGCCCAGACCTTCGGCTACTTCCGCCTCCGGCCGCCCCCCTCGCCGTCGGAGGAGGCGGAGCTGATCCGGCACTATTTTCTCGACGAGCTGAAGCTTCCCGGCATGCTCACCGTGAGCGTCACGCCGACCAGCCAGCTCCCCGCGCCCGACCGGCGACACGTGTACGGGGAAACGGCGAACGGCCGGAGCTATCACGTGTCCCCGAGCTCCACGGAGCAGGAGACCGCGCTGCGGCTCGTCGGCCCCACGGGAACCATCCTCTACGCGGGGGACGTGTACCTGCAGGGCGAGACCGATCTCACCAACCTCATCGCGGCGGCGATCGAGTATCAGAAGAAGACGAGCGCGTCATCGGTGGGCGACGGGCGCTGATCGGCTTCGCCTCGCGCCCGCGCTTAGGTGCGCGTCCCCGTCGTGTGTGTCGTACCTTCACCGGCACGATGCACCGCCGGTCGACGTGATGCACCTCGCTTCGTAACGGCCACTCGGCGCCTTGCCTCCCCGGTTGCTCGCACGCCGGAGACTCGTGGCCGAGCTCCGGAGACCGTACTGGAATGACCGTTTCCCGCCGCGACTTCCTCAAGGCCGGTACCGGCGCCGCGCTCCTCGCCGCGACCCCGCGATGGCTCGCCGCGCGCTCCCTGCGCGAGCCGTCGCTCGCGCCCCCCATCACCGACCCCGACGTCAAGCCCCTCGCCCTCCTGGCGCTCGACGCGGCCCGAAGCGCCGGCGCCACGTACGCGGACGTCCGCCTCACGCACACCTGGTCCCGCTCCTTCGAGCCATTCAACGCCATCATTCAGGACGCGGAAGAGATGGCCGTCGGCGTCCGCGCGCTGGTGAACGGCTACTGGGGGTTCGCCAGCGGGCCATATTGGACTCCGGACGAGATGGCGCGCCTCGGGCGCGAGGCCGTGGCCCACGCGAAAGCCAACGCCCTCGGCAAGGCGCGCGTCGTCGAGCTCGGGAAGATCCGGGTGGTCGCCGATGGACATTGGGTGACGCCCGTGAAGATCGACCCCTTCACCGTCTCCATCGACGAGGTGCTCGATTACCTCCACGGGCTCCAGGTCTACACCGAGTCCGCCTACCCCGGCGTGAGCGCCAACGTCGGCGCGGGGTTCCAGCGCCAGGAGAAAGCGTTTGCGTCCACCGAAGGGACGTTCGTCACGCAGACGCTCTACCGCACCGACGCCGGCTTCGGCATCAGCTACGACAACCAGCAGCTCCGGACCGACCCGCGCCAGCCGATCATGCTCCCCTCCTCGCTCCTCGGGAGCGCCGCGCGCGGATGGGAGTACATCCGCGAGGCCCCGCTGCGCGAGGAGATCCCGATCCTCATGGCGCGCCTCGAGAAAGACTGGCGTCTCCCCATCAAGCCCGTGGAGGTGGGGCGCTACGACGTCGTGCTCGATGCCGCCGGTGTCGCCAACCTCCTCGCCGGAACCATCGTCGCGGCCACGGAGCTCGATCGCGCGCTCGGCTACGAGGCGAACGCCGGCGGCACGAGTTGGCTGAACCGCCCCCTCGCCATGCTCGGCACGGAACCCGTCGGCGCCCCGCTCCTCACCGTCACGGGCGATCGCTCCACCCCAGGCGCGCTCGCCACGGTCAAGTGGGATGACGAAGGGGTGGAACCCGAGCCCTTCACGCTGGTGAAGGATGGCATCCTCGCCGATTTCCAGACCACGCGCGAGGGCGCCGGGTGGCTCGCGGAGTATTACACGAAGCACGGCAAGCCCGTGCGCTCGCACGGCTGCGCCAACGCGCCGAGCGCGCTCCACGCGACGATGGAGCACCCGCCCAACGTCGCGATCACACCCGGCCGCGCCGACGTGCGGCTCGACGACCTCGTGAAGGACCTCGACGCCGGCATCCTCGTCACCAACCTCACCGCCACCACCGACTTCCAACACGTGAACGGCGAGTCGCACAGCGGCAACTTCTACGAGATCAAGCGCGGCAAGAAGGTCGCGCGCATCGACGGCGCGGGGATCCTCTTCCGCGCGCCGAACCTGTGGAAGTCGCTCACCGCACTCGGCGGCGCCAGGAGCCTCGAGTGGCACGGCGCGGCGGCGGTGAAGGGGGAGCCGGCGCGGCAAAGCGCGTTCAGCATCGGCGCGGTGCCGGCGCGCTTCAAGGACGTCACGATCATCGACCGGACGAGGAAGGCGTGATGCGCGGCCGATCCGAACCGCGGCGGCTGCTCGAGGAGCCCCGCCGCTTTCTCTCCCAGGCGCAATGCGAGGCGCTCGCCCAGCGCGCGATGCGCTTCGCCGTCGGCGGGGGCGACACGGCGCTCTACATCGACACCTGGTGGAGCGGGGAGATGCGCTGGGGGCGCAACCGCGTCACCCTCGGCAGCGATCGGCGCAACAACGAGCTCACCGTCAGCCGCATCATCCGCGGCGCGAGCGCCTCGGCGCGCACGAACCAGATCGACGATGTCTCGATCCAGGGCGCGATCCGCGCCGCCGAGCGCGCCCTCCGCTACCGGCCGACGTCCCCCGAGGACATCAAGGACCCCGCGGTCCACTTCGACTATCTCAGCCCGGCGATCTGGAGCGACCGTACCTTCGCCCTCGGCGCGGACGAATGCGCCGCGGTGGCGCGCGCGCTCATTGAGCCGGCCGAGCAGGCGGGGATGCTCTCGGCCGGCTACATCGAAGTCCGCGGCGCGGGGCGGGCCCTGATCCGCTCGAATGGTGAGCCGCTCTACGCCCCGTACACTCAAGCGCAGTGCTCGATGACCGTGCGCGACCCCAAGGGGACGGGCTCCGGGTGGGCCGGTCTGTCCTCGTACGACTGGGGGCGGATCGACGGGGCGGCGTTGGCGCAGCGCGCGCTCCAGAAGTGCCTGGCCTCGCGCAACCCGGTGGCCATCGAGCCTGGGCGCTACACGGTGATCCTCGAGCCCCAGGCGGTGCACGACCTCGTGCAGTACGTGGTCATGAAGTTCGACCGGCGCAGCTTCGCCGAGCAGGGGAACCACACCTTCGCGCTCCGCCCGTTCTTCTCCAAGCTCGGGCTCAAGGTGGCGGACTCGCGGGTGACGATCTCGCACGATCCCATGCACCCGGACCTCGGTGTCGTGCCGTTCACGCCGAGCGGCGAGCCGGTGCGCCCCGTGACGTGGATCGACCACGGCGTCCTCACGGCGCTCAGCACGGACCGCGGGTACGCGCTGCAGTGGCTGCACCAGAACCTCGGCTCCCCCAACACGTTCGCGTACCAGATGAGCGGGGGAGAGACGTCGGTCGAGGAGATGATCGCGACGACGAAGCGCGGGCTCCTCGTCACGCGCTTCTCCAACATCTCGCTGCTCGACCCCACGAGCCTCCTCTACACCGGGGTCACGCGCGATGGGCTCTGGCTCATCGAGAACGGGAAGATCAGCAAGGCGGTGAAGAACCTTCGCTTCACGGAATCGCCGCTCTTCGTCTTGAACAGCATCGCGCAGATCGGGACGCCGGTCCCCGTCTTCAGCCCGGAGGCGCCGGCGATCGTCCCGCCGCTCAAGGTCGACGACTTCAGCTTCACCGCAACGATCGATGCCATCTGACTTCCTGGTCGACGACGCCGACCGCGCCACGCCGCGGCGCGCGCGCCACGCGATGTCCCGCTCGCGCCGTGGCCTCGCGCCGGCGCTGCTCGGCGTGGCGATGCTCGCCGCCGCGCCGGCCGCCGGCGCGCAAACGCGCTTCGACTGGCCCACCCAGCCGGCGCCGATCGAGCAGTACGGCTCCCCGGATGAGTGCCTCGCCGCGGTGCGGCGCACGCGCGCCCATGTGCTCTGGGGAACGCGGGAGGACACCCTGTCGGCCCTGGCCCAGGCCCGCGCCTCCGAGCCCGCCGAGGTGATCGCCGTCGCGCAGCGGTGCAGCGCACACATCGCCCCGGACCGGATGCCGCCGCGGAGCGACGCGATGTACCTGCAGCTCCTCCTGATCGCGAACCGCGACAGCGACTTCGCGCGCCTCGTCGACCAGCGGCTCGCGCGCGCTCGCTCCACGGCCGAGCGGGGTGCGCTCCTCTCCTCGGCGATCCGGATGCTGCTCCGAGCGACCCCCGCCCGCGCCGCGGCGGCCGAGGCGCTCGCGATGCGGCTCGACTCGCTCGGGCCGTCGGTCATCACCGAGCGGATCCAAGCGTACATGGAGCTCGGCGCGCTCGCGCACCAGCTCGACGATTCCACGTTCCTCATGCGCCTCGCACCGCGCGTCATGGCGCTCGCCTCGGTCGCCGACTCGGCCGATCCGCGGACGATCCTCCTCCGGGCGATGCTGAGCATGGGCGTGGTCGCGCTCACCCCCCCGCGCCCGCTCGACGTGCTCCGCGACAGCGGCCCCGATGCATACGTGCGGTTCGCCCGGCGGAAGGGGCTCGCCGAGGCGAGCCGACAAGGGTTCACCGGCGACACGGCGCAGGACCTCGTCGACAACGTGCTCCTGCGCGGCGCCGGGCGTCCCGCGCCGCCGCTCGCAGGCGACTACTGGTTCGGCCGCCGCGACACGATGCCACGCCCCGCCCCCGGGCGCGTAACGCTCCTCGCCTTCGTCGACCACCGGTGCGGCGTACAGTGCTACCCCGGGTACGCGCTGCTCCAGCGATTGCACCGCCGCTTCGGCGACGCGCTCGACATCGTGCTCGTCGCACAGACCTTCGGCTACTTCCGTCTCCGGCCGCCCCCGTCGCCGTCGGAGGAAGCCGAGATGATGTGGCACTACTTCCACGATGACCTCGCGCTCCCTGGGGTGCTCACCGTCAGCGTCACCGCGATGCAGCAGCTCCCCCCGCCCGACGGGCGCTATCTCCCCGACTCGAGCGCGAACGGCCGCAGCTATCGCGTGTCCCCTGGGGAGACGAGGCAGGAGATCCCGCTGCGGCTCGTGGGGCCGACGGGGAAGCTCCTCTACGTCGGCGACGCGACCCTGGGGTCGGAGTCCGACCTGGTGAAGGTCATCGATGCGGTCGTTGCGTACCAGCAGAGGTCGCGTGCCGCATCGAGCAGCGCGGGGCGGTCGCCAACGCAATAGCGCCGCGCCGCCCCCCGCCCCCCTGGCC
>JADGGM010000029.1 GCA_019689955.1 Gemmatimonadaceae bacterium | reverse complement strand
GTGCGGAGGCGCGGGGTGGTCATGGTGCCGGGGGCTCGGATGGCGGGGGAGACGCGTCGTGCGCGCGCCGGCTGCGGCGCGCCCGCGCCCAGCTCTCGAGCCGCTCCTCGAGGCGAGCCGCTTCGGCCTCGTGGGCGGCCAGGGCGCTGCTCAACTGTGCGTACGTTTCGGGGTCGAGGTCCTGGCCGCGCTGGCGGGCGCGGTAGAGGGCGTAGCCGATCCCCTGCGCGGCCTTGTCGGCGAGCTTGCGGGCGCGGAGCACGTCGAGACGCACGCGTCCTTCGTCGATCGCTTCCTGGGCGGCGTGCCCTGCCCGGTCGAGCTCCTGCTTGAGCTTGTCCCAGAGTGCCATCGCTGCAACCATCGTCGGAGGTCAAGTGCTGAAGATGCAGCGCTCGGGCCGCGGTGTCACGGCGCGCGAGGAGGGGGGCGTCGCGTGAGGGAGGTGCGCGGGTGCGGTGGCCCGTCGCGACGCCGCCGCCCCCTCCCGCTGCTCTACCTATAAAACAAGACGAGGCGTCCCGCCTACACGGAACGCCCCGTCAGGATTTTTTCACCCACGTTACGCCGCGGGGGAAGCCTCGGTGGCGGGGTAGACGCTCACCTTGAAGCGGGTCCTGTTCTTGTGCTCGAACTTGACCACACCGTCGATGAGGGCGAAGAGGGTGTAATCGGACCCGAGCCCCACGTTGCGGCCGGGGTGGAACTTGGTGCCGCACTGCCGGACGAGGATGTTCCCCGCGCGCACGCGCTCGCCGCCGAACTTCTTGACACCGCGGTACTGCGGGTTGCTATCGCGACCGTTGCGGCTGGAGCCTACGCCTTTCTTGTGAGCCACGGTTGTACTCTCAGCCGAGGGTGATGTCCTGGATCTTCACTTCGGTGAAGGGCTGCCGGTGCCCCTGCTTGCGTGCGTAGTTCTTCCGGCGCTTGAACTTGAAGACGACGATCTTGTCCCCCTTGCCGTGCCGCACGATCTCGCCGGTGACCTTGGCGCCGGCGACGAGCGGAGCGCCCGCGTGGACGTTGCTCCCGTCGGAGCCGAGGAGCACCTCGTCGAACGTGACGCTCGCGCCCACGTCGGCAGGAAGCGTGGGAACGCGGATCGTCTTCCCGGGCTCGACCCGGAACTGCAGGCCGCCGGTGCGAATGATGGCGTAAGGCATGGTCAGAGGGTGTAGATGCTCGTTAACTAGTACAGAAACAACAAGTTATCCTGCCGCCCCAGCGATGTCAACCTCGGGGGCCCCTCCCCTCACGCCACCGCGTACTGCTGCGTCACGTCCCGCTCCGCCCCCTTCACCACCAGCTTGAACTCGTCGGGCTTGAGGAGCGGGTCATCGCGGAGCTCGAGGGAGAAGCCCACCGCCTTCTCGAGCTTCCGCATCAGGTCCTGCTCGTGCTCTAGCACGTAGAGCGCGACGTCGGGGTGCGTCTTCACGATCAGGTTGTCCTTCTTCCCCTCGACCGCCATCCGCTTGACCGAGCGCTCCAGACGGCGCAGCGTGCTCTCCGGGGTGAAGACGCGGCCGGTCCCGCCGCAGGTGGGGCACGGCGCGGTGAGGCTGTGGTAGTGGCTCGCGCGGACGCGCTGGCGCGTCATCTCCACGAGCCCCAGCTCGCTCACGGCGAACGCCTTGGTGCGCGCCCGGTCGCGGGCGAGGTGGGTGCGCAGCTCCTGGAGCACCTTGTCGCGGTTCGCCTTCGTCTCCATGTCGATGAAGTCGCAGACGATGATCCCGCCGATGTCGCGGAGCCGGAGCTGCCGCGCGACCTCGCGCGCGGCCTCGGTGTTCGTCTTGAGGATCGTCTTCTCCGGGTCCTTCTTCCCGGTGTAGCGCCCGGAGTTCACGTCGATCGAGACGAGCGCCTCGGTCTGCTCGATGATCAGGTAGCCGCCCGAGGGGAGGTCGCACCGCCGCTTGAACAGGTCGCGGATCTCGGTCTCGATCCCGGCCTTGTCGAAGATCGGGACTTGCCCGTCGTACAGGTGCACGCGCTCGATGAGCTCGGGGGCGATCCCCTTCAGGTACTCGACGATCTCGTTGTAGATCTGTTTGGAGTCGACGACGAAGGAGTCGACCTTGGTGCTGAACAGGTCGCGCGTGAGCCCGCGGGTGAGGCTGGTCTCGCGGTGCACGAGCGCGGGGGCGCGCTGGAAGTGGGTCTTCCGCTTGATGCGCTTCCACTGGTTCATCAGGGTGCCGAGCTCGCGCGCGAAGGTCTCCTTCGTGGCGTCCTCGCCGACGGTACGGACGATCACGCCGCCGGAGTCTGGGGGGAGGACGCTCTGCACCTGCTCGCGGAGGCGCTGCCGCTCGGCGCGGTCGCCGATCTTGCGGCTCACGCCGACGCGCGAGGCGAAGGGCATGTAGACGAGGAAGCGCCCGGCGAGGGAGATCTGCGCGGTGACGCGCGGTCCCTTGGTGGAGATGGGCTCCTTGGAGACCTGGACGAGCACGTCCTGGCCGCGTTTGAGGAAGTCCTGGATGGGGGGCGCCTTCACGCGGCGGCCGCGGCGGCCGCCGTTCTCCTCCTCCTCGTCCTCGTCGGCGAGCTCGTCGTCGTCGCGGTCCTCGTCCGCTTCGGGGAAGACGAGGTCGCTCGCGTGGAGGAACGCGCTCTTCTCCGTCCCGATGTCGACGAACGCGGCTTGGATCCCTGGCAGTACGGCTTCGACTTTCCCGAGGTAGATGTCCCCGACCATGCGGCGGCTGTCGGGGCGATCGATCATGAGCTCGACGAGCTGCTCATCCTCCAGGATGGCCACGCGGGTCTCGCGCTGACTCGCGTTGATGAGAATCTCTCGTTTCATTCCACGTCGCACCGTACCCGGCGGGCGGCGACTCCGCGGCGGCCGGGGGGCAACCATTGGGAAGTGGGTGATCGCACACGGTCCGCGCAAGCAAGGCAACGGTGGCCGGGGCCGGCGACTGCGCGGTCCCGCGGCTGATCGTCCACGCCGTCGCCGCCTCCGCGCGCGCCGCGACGGGGGCGCTCACCACGATGGCGAGCGCCACGAGCGCGTGCTCGAGGAAGAAACGGGTCGTCGTGCGATCGATTGCTGGCATGTGTGGCGTGCGCGTGGGGCGTGGCGCAGCGAACGAGCGCTGCCTACCGTGAGCCCCTGACGTCGAGTGCGCATGGTTGGCCGCGAGTCGCCCGGCCAATCACACGCTTGGAAAAGTAGAGTGTGTCGGGTTTGCCCCGTGTATCTCGGTGGCCGCGGTCAGGCGGCCGTGAGTGGCGCGTCATCCACCACCCCTCCCAAGCCGATGACGACCGAGGGGTGCGGGATGGTGCCACGGCACTGCGTAAGTATATCGGTCGCCGAGGGCGTGGCGCAACGTTGCACAGACTGGCGGATATTTGGAGTCGCCGGCGAATAGGCGACTTGCGGGATGGGCGGGCGTGCGCGGCGCCGTATGGTCAGGCAGCCTCGGTGTCGCCGCCGGCTTCGCGGATGACTCTCAGGAAGCGCTCGCCATACTTGTCGAGCTTTGCCGGTCCCACGCCGTGCACGTCGCCGAGCGCGGCCAGGGAGCGCGGGCGGCGCACGGCCATCTCGAGGAGCGTCCGGTCGGGGAAGACGCAGTACGCGGGCACCTTCTCGTCGCGTGCGATGGTGCTGCGCAGCGTGCGGAGCGCGCCGACGAGGGAGGGATCGGCGCCGGTCAGGTCAAGGGAGTCATCGGCGGCAGGCCGCGTGGTGGAGCGGGTCCTGGTGCGCGAGCCGTTGCGGTCGCGCTCGGCCGGCGGGGGCGATGGCCGGGGCTTGGCGCGGCGCTCGCCGTGTGCGGGCTCGACGGCCACGTGGGTACCGAGGCAGTTGTCGCACCCCTCGCAGGAGCCGGAGGCCGCGGGGTCGCCGAAGTAGCGCAGGACGAACGCGCGGCGACAGCTCTTGGTGTACGCGTAGCGCTGCATAGCGTCGAGCTTCGCCATGTCGGCCTGACGGCGGCGGTCGAGGGCGGCCCAATCCACCGGGAGCGTGGAGGTCGGGGCGCGGGGATCGACGAGGCGGACGCCGCCCCCCGTGCGTTCCCAGACCACGAACTGGCGTGCCTGGAGCCGGTCGAGCATCCCGGTCACGCCCGCGGTCCCGCCGAACCCCGGCGGGAACCCATCGGGGTCGACGGTGATGCCGCGATACACGCGATCGCCCGCCATGCGCCAGAGGGCGCGCAGCAGGTCGCGCTCGACCTGGTCTGCGGGGCCGAGCTCGTTCCTGATCCGCTCGGGGCTCGCGAGGAGGCGCACCCAGACGCGCGCGGCGGTCGCCGGCTCGATCTGCAGCGCGCCGCTCTGCGCGAGGACCCGGAGCGCGGATTCGGCCTCGCGGTCGCGCACCTCCCCGCGCGTCACGGAGGCGATGTCCTGCGGGGTGATGCGTGCGAGCCCGGTCGCATCCGCCGCGCGGCGCACCTCGGCGAAGACGCGTTCCACCGTGGGGCGCTCGGGGTAGGCGGTCTTGATGAAGAACTCGTGCGTGAAGCGGTCCTGAAACGCGTGGAGGAGGACGCAGTTCGAGGGGAGCCCATCGCGCCCCGCGCGACCGGCTTCCTGGTAGTACGCCTCGAGCGTGCCGGGCATGGCGTGGTGCACGACGAGGCGCACGTTGGGTTTGTCGACCCCCATGCCGAAGGCGTTGGTCGCGACGATCACGCGCGCCTCCTCGCGCATGAAGGCGTCCTGCACCTCGTGGCGGTGGGCGTCGTCGAGCCCGGCGTGGTAGCTCACGGCGCGGATGCGCGCGCGGTCGAGGACCGCGGCGATGCGCTCCACGGCGCGGCGCGTGGAGGCGTAGACGACCGCGAGCCCCTCGTATTGCTCCAGTGTGGCGACGAGCGCGCGGTCCTTGTCCTGCTCGGTGCGGGTGCGGACCACGTGGTAGTGCAGGTTGCGCCGGTCGAACCCGGTGATGACGGTCTCGGGCGTGCGGAGCGCGAGCTGCCGGACGATGTCGCGGCGTACCTCCGGCGTGGCGGTCGCCGTGAGGGCGATGGTCGGGGGCGCGCCGAGGCGCTGCCGCACCTCGCGGATGCGCAGATAGCTCGGGCGGAAGTCGTGCCCCCATTCGCTGATGCAGTGTGCTTCGTCCACGGCGAGGAGCGAGACGCCGATCGCGCGCAGCCGGTCGGCCGCGCTCCCGGCATCGAAGCGCTCGGGGGCGACGTAGAGCAGCTTGAGCTCCCCGCGCTCCGCGCGCGCGAGGCGGTCGGCGACCTCGTTCCCGGTGAGGGTGGAGTTGATGAAGGCGGCCGGGAGCCCGCGCGCCGTGAGCGCGTCGACCTGGTCCTTCATGAGGGAGATGAGCGGGGAGATGACCACCGTGAGGTGCGGGAGGAGGAGCGCCGGCACCTGGTAGCAGAGCGACTTCCCTCCCCCCGTCGGGAGGATGACGAGCGTGTCGCGCCCGGCCAGCACGGCGCTCACCGCGCGCTCCTGCCCGGGGCGGAACGCGTCGTAGCCGAAGCAGCGGCGGAGGAGCTCGCGCGCGGTCTCGATCGTCGCGGGTGCGCTCATGGCTTCATGGTGCCATGGGGGGCAGCCCGCTGCGGCATCGATCGAGCGCGGGGATGCGCATCACACTGCACGGGCGAAGTGCCCGCGCGTGAACGCGGTCCCCACGAGCGTGCGGACGTCGGTGAGGGGCGCCGCGGCGCCGGCGTCGAGCGCGTCGAGTGCCGCGCGGTAGCGCGCGACGATCTCGCGGACGGGCTCGTTGGGGACGTTGAAGAGGAGATGGTAGCCGCGCACGCCGGTGCGCCAGAGGCGCGGGAGGAACTCCGACCCCTCGATGGGACGTGAGTGCAAGAGCCGGTTGCGGCACGCGGCGTCGGTGGCGACGGGGAAGGTGTAGCCCGCGGGATCGGTGAGCTCGACGACGGGGTGCTTCTGCACGCAGAGATCGCGGCAGGTGGTGGGGACACGGTCGAAGGCCGCGGAGAGGACGCAGTGCTCGATGGTCATCCCTTCGGGGCGTCCGTAGAGCACGACGTCGAACCGGTCCCCGTGCCAGGGGGCGACGAGGGCGGCGATTTCCTCCACGGTGAGCTCGATGGAGCAGACGATGCGTCGCGCGCCGAGGCGGAAGTACTCGGCCGCGGTGTGCTGGTTGAAGCAGTTCACCGCGTAGTCGGCGACCACATCGCGCCCGGCGCGCGCCAGCTCGGCCACGAGCCCGATGTGCCCCGAGAGGATCGGCGTGCCGAGGGCGAGCCACGCGTCGAGCCCCGCGCGCTCCGCGGGGCGCACGACGGTGGGGGTGCGGAGGCGCAGGGTGATCCCGCGGGCCGCCAGCTCCTCGGCGAGCGCGCGCACGCGGGCGCGCGGTGGCGCGGGGTGGCGGAGGAAGGGATCGAACACGATCTCGGTGGCCCCGCCATCGGCGGCGGCGCGGGCGTCGTCGAGCGTGTAGACCTCGGCGGAGAGCGACGCGGGGCGCTCCGCTGCACGCGGCTCCTCCGCGCGCGCGTCGACCGCCTGCACCGCTCGCTCGA
Source organism: Gemmatimonadaceae bacterium (assembly GCA_019689955.1). Classification (GTDB taxonomy): domain Bacteria; phylum Gemmatimonadota; class Gemmatimonadetes; order Gemmatimonadales; family Gemmatimonadaceae; genus JADGGM01. The sequence goes on along the minus strand of JADGGM010000029.1, from coordinate 5,375 downwards.
TCGCCTCGCGGCGCTCGGCGCGGCGGGCGTGCTCGGCCCAGTCGCGTTGCACGAGGAGCTGTTCCACGGCGCGCTGGCGGAGCGCGTTCAGCTCGCTCACGGGGATGAAGAGCCCGGCCGAGAGGCCGCGATCGTCGACCGCGCCGAGGGCGAACGGCGTCTCGCCCAGGCGGCCGAGCTGCTCGCGCAGCTGCGCTTGATCGAGCGCGCGGTTGCGCGCGGGCACGAGCTCGATCTCGCTGCGCACGTCGACCGTGTCGCCGTCGGCGGTGAAGACGAGCTTCAGCGGACTGCCGGCGGAGCCGAAGGCGCGGACGTCGAGCCGGACCTTGCGGCGCTTCGCCGCGCCGGCGAGCGCCGCGTAGCTCGCGCGCGCGCGCTCGAGGAGCGCCGCGTGCGACGTGCGGCGCACGCGGGCGCCCACGCTCACGCGACCGCGCGCGGCGATCGCCTGGCGGGTGATCCCGTCGCGCGCCGCGATCGTGCGGACCGCGGTGACCGCGAACCCCGTCGTGGGGCCGCTCGCGCCGTCGGCCGGCTCGAAGACGATCCCGTCGCCGACCGCGAGCGGAGCCGAGACCTCGACGACGACCTCGCCGCGCTCGTGCCCCACCACCACGCCCAGCACGACGCCGTGGTTGTCCGGGTGATCGCGCGTGATGTACGAGCGCCCCGCGCGGCCGCCGTACATCCCCCCCGTGAAGCCGCGGCTGAAGATCTGCACCAGGTCGCGCGCCCCCTCGGCCGTGGCGACCACCGGCTCGCCGCGGCGCACGCGCTCGAGGAAGTCGCGATACGTGCGCGTGACCGTGGCGACGTACTCCGGCTTCTTCTTGCGCCCCTCGATCTTGAGCGTGTGGATCCCCGCCTCGGCGATCGCGTCGAGGTGCTCGTACGCGGCGAGGTCCTTCGCCGAGATGAGGTAGCCGCGGTCGAGCGTGTCACCGGTGGCCGCGTCGGTGAGCGTGTAGTCCTTGCGGCACGACTGCGCGCACGAGCCGCGGTTCGCGCTCCGCTCGGAGATCATCCCCGACATGTAGCACTGCCCGGAGTACGAGATGCAGAGCGCCCCGTGGATGAAGCTCTCCAGGGCCAGCTCGGGGACCGCGGCGCGGATCGCGCGGATGTCGTCGAGCGTGTCTTCGCGGGCGAGGACCACGCGGGCGAGCCCGAGGTCGCGCATCACCGCGGCGCCCGAGGCATCATGCACGGTCATCTGCGTGGAGCCGTGTAGCTCGAAGCCCGGGAAGACGCGCTGGATCAGGCGGACCAGCCCGACGTCCTGCACGATGGCCGCATCGACGCCGCGGTCGATGCACTCGCCGAGGAGCTCGAGCGCGTCGGGGAGCTCGGCGGGTTTGAGGAGAGTGTTGAGCGTCAGGTAGATCCGCTTCCCGCGGCCGTGGGCGAGGCGGCACGCCTCCTCGAGCTCGTCGAGCGTGAGCTGGGCGCCCTCATCGCGCGCGTTGAACTTCTCGGCGCCGAGGTAGACCGCGTCGGCGCCGTTGGCGAGCGCGGCGCGGACCGCGTCGAGCGAGCCGGCCGGCGCGAGGAGCTCGGGGATGCGATGAGGAGGCATGCGAGGGGAAAAGATACCATCCCGTCACCCCCTTGTGGGAGGCGCGCGTGGCGCCCGGTGGTCAGGCGGCGGAGAGGTCGCGGAGCGCGTCGCCCACGGAGCCTTCGCGGAGGCGGCGGAGCGCGCGGTCGCGGAGCTGGCGGACGCGCTCGCGGGTGACGCCGAGCATGCGGCCGATCTCGTCGAGCGTGTGCTCACGCCCCCCTTCGAGGCCGAAGTAGAGGCGGAGGATCTTCGCGTCGCGGGGGGGGAGCGTGGCCAGGGCGCGCTCGAGCTCCTCGTTGCGGAAGCGGTCCAGCACCTCGGCCTCGGTGTCGGGCATCTCCTCCAGCGCGAACCGCTCAATGAGGGCGCGGTCGCCGTCCTTCCCCACGGCCGCGTCGAAGCGGACGTCGGCGGTGTTGAGGGAGGTGAGCGCGGTGACGATCTCCTGCGAGATCCCCGTGAGCTGCGAGAGCTCCTCCGGCGTCGGCTCGCGGCCGAGCTTGTCGCGGAGGAGCGCCGTCGCGCGTACCACGCGCGAGAGGTCGGCGGTGCGATTGAGCGGGACGCGGACCGTGCGCCCCTGGCGCGCGAGCGACGCGAGGATCGCCTGGCGGATCCACCACACCGCGTAGGAGATGAACTTGACGCCCTGGTCCGGGTCGAACTTGCGCGCCGCGGTCATGAGGCCGACGTTCCCCTCGCCGATCAAGTCGATCAGCGGGAGCCCGCGGTTCTGGTACTTCTTCGCCACGGAGACGACGAAGCGGAGGTTGCGGCGCACCAGCTCATCGAGCGCCTCGTGGTCGCCGCGGCGGATGCGGCGCGCGAGCGCCTGCTCCTCGGCGGCGGTGAGCAGCGGATAGCGGCTCACCTCGGCGAAGTACTGGTCGAGGATGTCGCGATCGCTCTCCGACGGGGCGATCTCGACGGGGGGTGGGTGTCGTCGCTGCTTCGTTCGTGCCATCGGGGTTCCCTCCGAGCGTGCGCCACGCGGGATTCGTCGCAACAAGCGAACCGTGGCGCCGTCCCGGGGGGGGATGTGCCGGCCGTCGTCCGAAGATCGTTTCCCGGCCGCCCGGCTACTTGAAGAGGCGCGGGACGAAGCGGAGGAGGAACGCGGCGACGACGAACGCGATCCCCACGAGCATCAGCCCGTTCTCGTTCGTACGCACGCCATAGGCCCAGATGGCCAGGGCGACGAGGACGAGGATGAGCTTGAGCAGGTCGATCGGTTTCACGAGCGTTTGCGGGCGCGATCGAGGAAGGCGCGGACTCCGTCGCGGAACTCGTCGGTGCTTCGCGCTTCGACGTTCGTCCGTGCGCCGAGGGCGATCCCGTCCGCGAAGCCCAGCGTGTCGAGCTCGTAGAAGAGGCGCTTGGTGAGGGCGAGCGCGCCGGGCGGGCTCGCCGCCAGCCCGGCGACGATCTCCTGGACCGCGGCGTCGAACCCGCCGGCGGGGAGCACGCGGCTCACGAGGCCGATCTGCAGCGCTTCCGCGGCGCTGACGATCCGTCCGGTGGCGACGAGGTCGAAGGCGCGTTTCTCTCCGGCGATGCGGCGGAGCATCGTCATCACCATCGCGGGGACGAAGCCGATGCGCACCTCGGGGTAGCCGAACTGCGCCCCTTCCTCGGCGAGCACGATGTCGCACGCGGTGGCGAGCCCCGCCCCGCCGGCGAGCGCGCGGCCGCGCACCGCGGCGACGACGGGTTTGGGGAGCGCGCGGATGGCGGTGAAGACGTGGCCGAGCGCGTGCGCGTCGCGGAGGTGCTCGTCGTGATGCGCGTCGACGAGTTGGGCGAGCGCCTCGAGGTCCGCGCCGGCGCAGAAGTCCTTCCCGTCGGCGTCGAGGAGGACGACGCGGACCGTCGCCTCGCGCGCATGGCGGTCGAGCGCTTCGTACAGCTCGTGCGCGGCGGTCTGGTCGAGGGCGTTCTTCTTCTCCGGGCGGGCGAGGGTGATGCGTCCCACCGCCCCCGAGACCTCGACGCGCACGCGGCTGCTCACCGTCGCCCTCCCGACGTGGTAGGGAGGCCGAGGCGGCGCCCCTCGTCGTCCGGGACGTCGATGACCATCCGGAGGAGCGCGGTGGAGAAGACCTTCCCCTGCGCGTCGGTCTTGAGGGAGAGCGTCCCCCCGCCGCCGAGCGCGCCGTGCAGGAGGAAGTTGAGGGCGCGGAGGTTGGGCAGCTCGAAGCGCTGCACCGGTCCGGTGATCGCGCCCTCGAAGTGCTGCGCCACACGCTCGGCCGTGAGGTAGCGCTCGAGGATCGGGTACCATTCCGGGCGGAGGGCGATCACGCCGACGTTGGCCGTGTCGCCCTTGTCGCCCGAGCGGGCGTGTGCGATGTCGGTCAGACGAACCTTCATGCTTCGATCACCTCGACCGTGGGCGTGACCACGCGCTTGTCGATGAGGGCCGGCCAGTACGCGACGACCTCCTCGACCTTCGGGCGCCCGCCGGCGAAACCGGTCACGCTCGGCGGGCCGTTGAGCACCAACGGCGCGATCTCCCGCGTGAACCGTTCCACGGCGGCGCGGTCACTGCCGCGCACGCCAACACGGAGCTGCACTTCCTGGGGGGAGGTGACGGGCTCGGCCAGCGGCCCGTGCGTGGCGGATACCCCGAGGAACTCCGTGTGGATCTCGTCGAAGCCGAGCCCGAGGTCCGCGAGTCGCTCGCGGAGCACACGGTCGGCGAGCTGGGCCTTCTCGAGCGCGTCGGGCCAGGCATAGACGAGCGTTCCCACCGCCTTGTAGCCCGCGCGGTAGGCGATTGAGACCTTGAGCTTGTCGGTCGGGGGGCGCCCCTTGATCCCGAAGACGCGCACGCGGTCCGGCCCGGCGTCCTCGAGGTGGATCGTCGTGAAGTCGGCGATCACGTCGGGGGTGATGTACTCGTGCGGGTCCCCCATCTCGTAGACGAGCTGTTCGGTGACGCTGTGCACGTCGATGCGCCCGCCGGTGTTCGGGTGCTTGTAGATGACGAAGCTCCCGTCGTCGTGCGCTTCGACGATGGGGTATCCGATGTTGGCGAGGTCGGGGATGGTCTGCCAGTCGTAGAGGCAGTTCCCGCCGGAGCACTGCGCGCCGCACTCGATGATGTGCCCGGCGACGATCCCTGCGGCGAGCTTGTCCCACGCATCGCGCGGCCACTGGAACTCGAAGAGGAGGGGCGCCATGGTGAGCGCCGTGTCGGTGGAGCGGCCGGTGATGACGACGTTGGCGCCCTTGCCGAGCGCTTCGACGATCGGCGTGGCGCCGATGTAGGCGTTGGCGGAGAGGACGCGGTCGCGGATCGTGGCGAGCGGCTCGCCGGTCTCCATGTTGGCGAGCGGGTGCCCTTGCTCGAGGAGCGCGTCGAGGCGCGGGAGGAGATCGTCGCCGGTGACGACGCCGAGGCGGAGGTGCCCTGCGTAACCGGCGGCGCGTGCGGCGTCGCGCACGGCGTCGGCGCAGGCGGTGGGGTTCACGCCGCCGGCGTTGGCGATGACGCGGACGCCGCGTTTGGCGACGGCGGGGAAGACACTCTCCATGGCGCCGATGAAGTCGCGCGCGTAGCCCATGCGGGGGTCGCGCTCCTTCTGCTTCTGGAGGATCGACATCGTCACCTCGGCCAGGTAGTCGAGCATGAGGTAGTCGATCGGGCCGCCCTCCACCTGGCGGCGTGGGGCCTCGAGCCAGTCGCCCCAGAAGCCCTGGCCACTGGCCACGCGTACCACGCGACTCACAGCGTTTCTCCGAGGTGTGGGGGGAGGACGAAGGGGCCGAGGTGGGGCCCCGGGTTGTGGAGCGCGGCGCGGAGCGCCAT
>JADGGM010000723.1 GCA_019689955.1 Gemmatimonadaceae bacterium | reverse complement strand
AACCCACCCCCCCCCCCCCCCCCCCCGCCGGCGGCGAGGAGCCGGCGCTGCGCCCCGGGGACGCAGACGGGCGCGCCTGGAGCGCGCCCGACGATACGTGGGTCGCGATGACGCTCACGCCGCGCGGCGGACGCGGCGCGCGGCTGTTCGCGCTCTTCAACTTCTCCGACGCCACGCACGAGGTCCCCACCCCCGAGGGAAGCGACGGGCACTGGCGGCTCCGTTTCTCCACGCGCAACGCACGCTACGGTGGCCCGAGCGACACGCCGCGCGGCGCGCGCCGCCGGCAGGGAGAGGGGGCGCGGATCACCCTCCTGCCGCGGTGCGGGGTGCTCTACCGGCACGAGGAGCGCTGAGATGCGCGTCTGGCCCGGTCAGCCCTACCCGCTCGGCGCCACCTGGGATGGCGAAGGGGTGAACTTCGCGATCTTCTCGGAAAGCGCGACCGCCGTCGAGCTGTGCCTCTTCGACGCGCCCGACGATGAGCGCGAGAGCGCGCGCATCACCATGCGCGAGCGCAGCGACCAGACCTGGCACTGCTACCTCCCCGACGTGCGCCCCGGACAGCTCTACGGCTACCGCGTGCACGGCCCGTACGACCCCGAGCGCGGGCACCGCTTCAACCCGAGCTGCCTCCTCATCGACCCGTACGCCAAGGCGATCAGCGGGACCATCCAGTGGAGCGATGCCCTCTTTGGTTACGACGTCCACAGCCCCGAGCAGGACCTGTCGATCAGCCAGAAGAACAGCGCCGGGCACATGCCCAAGTGCGTGGTGATCGACACCGCCTTCACGTGGGGGGGGGACCGCCCGCCGCGCGTGCCGTGGAACCGGACCGTGATCTACGAGTGCCACGTGAAGGGGCTCACCATCCTCCACCCCGACGTCCCCGAGCACGTCCGCGGACGCTACCTGGGGCTCGCCTCCGATCCCATCATCGAGCACCTGCAGTCGCTCGGCGTCACGGCGATCGAGCTCCTCCCGGTGCACCACTCCGCCGTGGACCGGCATCTCGCCGAGCACGGGCTCACCAACTACTGGGGGTACAACTCCATCGGCTTCTTCGCCCCCGACGTCCGCTTCGCGAGCGGCGGGCTCGGGCAGCAGGTGAGCGAGTTCAAGTCGATGGTGAAGACGCTGCACTCGGCGGGGATCGAGGTCATCCTCGACGTGGTCTACAACCACACCGCCGAGGGGAACCACCTCGGGCCCACGCTCTCGCTGCGCGGGATCGACAACGCGGCATACTACCGGCTCGACCCGTCGAACCCGCGCTACTACATCGACTTCACCGGGACCGGCAACTCGCTCAACATGCAGCACTCGCGGACGCTCCAGCTCATCATGGATTCGCTTCGCTACTGGGTCTGCGAGATGCACGTCGACGGGTTCCGTTTCGACCTGGCCCCGGTGCTGGCGCGCGAGCTGTTCGAGGTGAACCGCCTGGGGACGTTCTTCGACGTCATCCAGCAGGACCCGGTGCTCTCGCGCGTGAAGCTGATCGCCGAGCCGTGGGATGTGGGGCCGGGCGGGTACCAGGTGGGGAACTTCCCCATCGGGTGGGCCGAGTGGAACGG
>JADGGM010000722.1 GCA_019689955.1 Gemmatimonadaceae bacterium | reverse complement strand
AGGTGGAGGGGCTCGGGGCGGGCGCGGACGACTACATCACGAAGCCGATCGACTTCGCGGAGCTCGAGGCGCGGGTGCGCTCGATGCTCCGCATCAAGGCGCTCCAGGACGAGGTGCAGCGCCGGGAACGCGACCTGGCGGCGGCCAACGAGGAGCTGCGGCGGATGGCGGTCACGGACGCGCTGACCGGTCTCTTCAACCGCCGCCATCTCGAGGAGCGGCTCCGCGAGATGTTCGAGCACTCGGAGCGGCTGCACGAGCCGCTGGCGGTGGTGATGTTCGACCTGGACCACTTCAAGGCGGTCAACGACGAGCACGGGCATCAGGCGGGGGACGCGGTGCTGCGCCAACTGGCGGCGCTCCTGCGGGATTCGGTGCGCGAGATCGACCGGATCGGGCGGTACGGGGGGGAGGAGTTCATGGCGATCCTCCCGGGGACGGTCCTGGACGCGGCGGTGACTTTCGCCGAGCGGGCGCGTCAACAGGTAGCGTCACACCAATTCCGGTATGAGGGCGGGCTGCTCCGTCGCACGTTGAGCTGTGGGGTGGCCGCATGGCCCCACCCGCGCATCCGGCACCGTGACGACCTCGTGAAGGCTGCGGACGACGCGTTGTACGTCGCCAAGGAGCTCGGGCGAAACCGCGTGGTTCGCTTCGACAGCGCCGAATTCAACGCGAAGGTCAAGAGATCCGATGACGAGCACGGACGTGGAGCGGCCGCACGCCGAGGGGCCGCCAGCCGGGGGCCCTGACGAGATCACCCGGCTCCGAGAGCGCGTCTCGGCGCTGGAGCGCGAGCGCGATCACCTCGTCGCCGTGGTCGACATCCTCACGGCGATCTCCACCTCGCTCCACTTCGTCGACATCCTGCAGACGATCGCGCGCAAGCTGGGGGAGACGTTCGGGCTGGACCGCTGCTCGATCTTCCTCCTCGGCGAGCAGCAGGACGTGCGCCTCATGGCGACGTACAAGGACCCGCGGATCAGTAATCTGGTCGTGGACCTGAACCGCTACCCGGAGCTCAAGCGGGCGTTCGAGAGCGGGGAGACGGTGTTCATCCCGGACGCGAACGCGGACCCGATGTTCCAACGGATGGAGCTCATGCTGGCGCTCCGGAACGTCCGGTCGATCGTGGTGGTGCCGATTCGATGGCGCGGGACGGTGATCGGGGCGATCTTCCTGCGCACGGAACGAGACGGGGCGCCGTTCTCGGACCGAGACGTACGGTTCTGCCAAGTGATCGCGTCGCTGACGGCAAATGCGCTGCGGAATGCGCATCGGTTCGAGACGGTGCTGCGGGCGGAGAAAGAGGCGGAGAGGAAACAGCGGGGAGCGGAACTGCAACGGATCGCGCTGGTGGCGTTCATACGGCGGCTGCTGGATCGATATACAAAGAGCGAAGACCACATGTGGGCGGAGACGCTGCTGGCATCGGCGGCGGACGAGGAGCTAGAACGCCTCGTCTCAGTTGCGCTCGAAGTCATTCGCGAAGAGGCGAAAACGTAGGGCGTAGGAGGGCGTGGGGTGCGTAGGGAGGTGAATGGGGCGTAGTGGTCGGGTGCGCGGTGGGCCGCGCGCTGG
>JADGGM010000721.1 GCA_019689955.1 Gemmatimonadaceae bacterium | reverse complement strand
CGTCGATCCGGGTCCAGTCGTAGCCCGAGAGCCCCGCCCACCCGGAGCCCGCGCCCTTCTGGTCGCGCACGGTCATCGAGCACTGCGCCTGCGTCCACGTGACGTACGGCACATCCGCCGGTCCGTCGAAGTTCCCGAGGCGCTCGGAGCTCTCCGCCATCATCGCGCCGGCGCGCATCTCGAGGTAGCCGGCGGAGAGCATCCCCTTGGCCTCCGCCGGGTCGACGAGCACACGCGCGACCTCGCCGCGCGTCTCGGGAGTCACGGCGTACGTCGCGTCGCTCCAGATCGCCGTCTTCGGCCGCTCCACGTGGGGGCGCGGCGGCATGCCGGGAAGGTCCTGCACCAGGTTCGGTGAAATGCAAGCGGCACGCTCGGCCGCGCGCACCGCGGCCTCGAGCGACTCGTCGTCGACCTGGTTCGTGCTCACGTTCCCGCGCCCCAGCCCCACGGTGCGGAACACGTCGACGCGGATGTCGCGCCGGTCGCTCGCCAGGCTCACCCGGTTCCGCGCCCAGCGGAGCTCCCCGTTCCACCAGCTCATGACCCGCACCTGCGTTTCGCCTCCGCCGCGCGCGAGCGCGATCGCGCGCCGGAGGATGGACTCACACTCTTCCCTGGACAGGATGCGATCGCTATCCACCAGCCGCAGCGGCCAAAGACCTTGCATTCTCATGCCTTCCTCAGCGGGTCGATGAGGGTGAGCTCCTTCACCACGGCTGGCGCTGTCGTCACGCTGTGATAGCCGTGCCCGGGCGGCTCTCCCTTGGTGGTGTCCACCCCGTACCGCCGCAGGCTCGCCTCACCGCCGATCTCCAGGAGCCCCTTCCAGAGCTCCGTCGCGCGGAAGAGAAAGCCCGCCGAGGTGAGCTGCGCCACGCGCTTCCCGTTCTTGATCTCGAACGCCTGGCCGAGCCCAAGGCCGCTCGAGTGCTGAAAGTCGATGTCGATCGTTGCGCCCTTGATCGCGATCCCCTTCGTGAGCCCGCGCACGAGCGCGTCGAAGTCGTGGGCCTCCTGCCCGGGCGCGAGGGTGAGGTTCGGCGTCTGCTGGAGCGGAGCGTCCACGGCGGAGGCCGCGCTCGCGCACCCGTGCGAGCGCACGGGCTTCCCGGTCTTCGTGTAGTAGTCCTTCATCCACATCGCGCTCTCGCGCGTGGTCTGGAAGTCCGTGAGCACGCCGTCCTTCACGAGCGGGAACGCATCCGGCTCGACACCCTCATCGTCCCACTTGACGGTGCCCACCGCGCCCGGCTCGGAGCGCTCGGCGGTGAGCGTGACGATGGGCGCGCCCGCCTGATAAGTGCCGACCATGCCGGCGGGATCGTTCAGGTAGCTCGTCCCCCCGGCATTCGCCTCGTAGCCCAGCGCCCGATCGAGCTCCGTGGCACGGCCGAGCGTCTGCTCCACGAGGTTTGCCATCGTCAGCGCATCGAACACCGCGTCGTAGCGCCCCACCTCCACCGGCTTCTCGGGGAGCAGCATGTCCTCCTTCAGCTCCTCCACGCCGCGGCGGATCTCCTCGTATAGCGAGTGCTCGCGCACCCGCGGGATGCGATCGGCGGTGTACAGCTCCCACCCCATC
>JADGGM010000720.1 GCA_019689955.1 Gemmatimonadaceae bacterium | reverse complement strand
GGGGGGGGGGGGGGGCCCGGGGGGGGGGGGCGGCCCCGCCCCCCCCGCGGCCGTATCGTGCCCCGCCTGCCAGGCGATCACGGCCTCCACGGCGAACTCGGGGAGGGTCTGGATCCAGGCGAGGATCGCCAGCGCGAGCCCTTGCGAGATGAGGAACTGCGCCGCCTCGGCTCCCCACGCCACGAGGAAGGCGCTGAGGAGCATGCTCGGGAACGTCCAGAGCGCCGACCAGGCCGACGAGGCGAGATTGGCCACAGCGGCGATGAGCAACTTTATTTTCAATGCTGGGCCACCAAATTAAGATAAACGCCCCGCGAGCGGGGCGGCGCAACCGCTGGAAGTTAGAGTCGCGGCGCGGTTGGCTCAAGGTTCCCTGCGGAACCCCAGGCCCACGCGCCGCGTTCCTTGAGCGAGCACGTCTTCCGCGACCATCATGCCCCGAGTCACCGTCACCCGACGCCTCAACTTCAACGCGGCCCATCGTCTGCACAATCCGGCTCTCTCGGAGCAGGAGAATCGCGAGCTGTTCGGGCTCTGCAACAGCCCGAACTGGCACGGGCACAATTACCGCCTCGACGTGTCCGTCGCCGGTGAGGTCGACGAGCGAACGGGCTATGTCATCGATCTCAAGGTCCTGCGCGACCTCGTCGAAACGCACCTCATCGACAAGATGGACCACAAGAACCTGAACGTCGATGTGGACTTCCTGCGCGCCATCAATCCGACGGCCGAGAACATCGTCGTGGCCTGCTGGCGCGTGCTCGAGCCGGCGGTGAAGCCGGCCGCGCTCACCAAGCTCCGGCTCTGGGAAACGGACAACAACTATGTCGAGTATGAAGGGGAATGACCGCCGCCCCGCCCGTCGGCGCGGGAACGACGAGGTGACCGACCACGCCGAGCCGGCGGCCGCCCCGCCGGCCGCGCGGCCGCTCCGCTCCCCGCGAGAGGTCCCCCTCCCGCGCGCCGACTGGGGGCTCGACCTCGACACGGCGCCGGAGCGCAACCCGGAGTTCGAGTCGCTTGTCAGCCGCATGCTGGAGCTCCTCGGGGAAGACCCCGAGCGCGAAGGGCTCGTCAAGACCCCGCAGCGCGTCGCCAACTCCCTCACCTGGCTCACGCGCGGCTACGGGATGGACGTGAACGAGGTCGTCGGCGACGCCGTCTTCGAGGAGTCGCACACGAGCATGGTCATGGTGCGCGACATCGAGCTGTACTCGCTCTGCGAGCACCACCTGCTCCCCTTCTTCGGCAAGGCGCACATCGCCTACATCCCCGACAACAAGATCGTCGGGCTCTCCAAGCTGCCGCGCATCGTCGAGGTGTTCGCCCGCCGCCTCCAGGTCCAGGAACGCCTCACCGAGGAGATCGCGCAGGCGGTCCAGGACGTGCTCAACCCGAGGGGGGTCGGCGTGGTGATCGAGGCGTACCACCTCTGCATGATGATGCGCGGCGTCCAGAAGCAGAACTCGCAGACCGTCACGTCGGCCGTGCGTGGCATCTTCCGCGACGATGCGCGGACGCGCGAGGAGTTCCTCTCCCTCGCGCACGGCCGCGTGATCCCGCCACGGTGAGCCCCGCCACCGCGAAC
>JADGGM010000719.1 GCA_019689955.1 Gemmatimonadaceae bacterium | reverse complement strand
GGGAGAGGGGGACGGGGCGGTGCGCGCGTCTACGGAGCACCGCCCGGCGGCACGACGACCTGTGCGCGTCCGGGGGAGAGCCACTGGATGCGACGCTCGAGGCCCGCCTTCCGGAACGCGTCCTCGATGTCCGTGCGGGACTCCGAGAAGTGCTCCCACCCTTCGTAGTGCAGCGGAACGATCGTCGCGTCCCCGAACGCGCGCGCCGCCTCGACCGCGTCGATCGCGGTGAACGTCAGCGGCCAGTCACCGGCGGCGCGCACCCGCGCCGCCCCCATGAACAGGACGGCTACGCGGACCGAGAACCGTCGGCTCACCTCCTGCACGCCCTCGTACCACACCGTGTCCCCCGAGACGTAGATCGCGTTCGTCGGATCGTCGCCGAAGGCGAGGACGAACCCGATCACGGGGCCCCGGTCGGCGTGGGCGGGCCCGTGCCGAGCCGGGGTCGCGGTGACGCGGAGCACGCTCCCATCCGGAGCGCTGACGTCCACGTGCTCCCACGGGGCGAGGCCGATCGCGCCTCCCCCGAGCCGTTCGGCGCCGGCCTGCGTCGTGAGCACGCGCGTGGCGCGGGCGAGGAGCGCGCGCCCCGAGCGGTCGAGGTTGTCGAAGTGGTGATCGTGGCTGAGGAGGACGACGTCGACCGGGCCCAGTGCGTCCGGCGGAAGGGCGGGCCCGGCGGTCTTGCGCAGCGTGTACGTCGGCATCGCGTAGCTCTCGCCGGCGGGATCGAAGGTCGGATCGGTGAGGAGTCGCAGGCCGCGCCAATCGAGCATCGTCGTCGGCCCGCCGATGTACGTCAGGTGTGCAGGTGGTGTCTTCGGCGTTTCCATGTCAGGCACGTCCTCGGTCGCGAGCTCTCGAATCTGATCGCGCGCGTCGTGCCCATGCCGCACGGACGCGCGCGCTTCGTAGGCGTCAATGGAGGGTGGTAGCGTGGAGTTCCCGCGTGCGGCGTGCCGTGCGCGTGCGCGGATGTCCGTGGGAGGCGGTGCGCCGGCGGGGCGAGGCCGGCGACGTCTGGGCCGATCCGCCCAGTATATGGCGGCGAGGGAATGGTCGTGGCGCGCCGGCGAGCGGGCGGTGGCCGGTGGACCGGCCGTTTGTCCTGCTGGGACGTCAATATCTAGGACTGGGACGTCAATATCTAGGACGACGCGACCCGTGATGGCACGACGGATCGATGACTCTTCAGGTGGAGAGCGCAGCCCCCATGATGACCAACGCGCAGCTTCGGCAGGTCATGCGGTATTACCTGGAGCACGTGAATGGGACGTCGCGTCCGGTCACCGACGAGACGGTGCATCGCGACTTGCTCTCGAGCGGGGACGGGTACGGGCCAGCGAGCTCGGCGCGGTTGTACGAGGGGTTCGTGCGGTACTCGTTGGCGACGGTGGAGCATCCGGTGCGTGATTGGCCGAGTCGTTGGTTGGAGATGACGGTCGGGGAGCTGGCCGACGTGCTGGTGCCTCGGGACGCATCATCGGCGGCGGGGAGCGGGGCGCAGGTGCTCTCGATGCGGACGCGTGCGCGTGTGACGGTGCCGAAGGATTAGTCGCTCGCGGCGCGTGCGGCGGAGCACGCGGGGGG
>JADGGM010000718.1 GCA_019689955.1 Gemmatimonadaceae bacterium | reverse complement strand
ACTCGTGCGGCTGCGCGTGCCGGTCCCGCACGACGCCATCGCCGCCGCCTCGGCCGACCACGCGCGTTCGGCGCCGCGCGCGACAACTCGTAGCTGCGCGTGCCGGTTCCGCACGACGGTCGCCGCCGCCTCGGCCGACCACGCGCGTTCGGCGCCGCGCGCGCCAACTCGTGCGGCTGCGCGTGCCGGTTCCGCACGACGGTCGGCGCTGCCTCCGCCGACCACGCGCGTTCGGCGCCGCGCGCGCCGGCTGCGCACGACCGCACGTGCCGCCTCCGCCGCGCTGCGTGTCCGGCGCTTTCGTCTCTGTGCGCCCGCGTGATGACCGACGGCACAGGCCAGCGCCCGGCACGCTCGGGAGGTTCCCTGAGCGCGGATGTCCGTCCGCTCTGTACCCGGCCGTCCGCCCGGACCGCGGGGGGGCTTGCGCCGGGCGCCGAGAATGAACGGGTCGGGAAGCAATCCGGCCTGCGGACTGTCTCGGTCCGTCATGATGAAGCGACTCCCCCTGATCCTCAGTCTGATGGCGCTTCCCGGTGCCGCTTTCGCCTCGCCCGTGTGGAGCAGCAACTTCGAAGCAGGCGACCTCAGCGAGTGGACCAAGAGCCAGATGGTCGCCCCCGATCGCATGCAGATCGTGACCGATCCGGTGAAGGAGGGGGCGCGCGCGCTGAAGGTCGTGGTGCACCAGGGCGACGACCCCATCAACTCGCACAACGATCGCGCCGAGCTGATCCAGATGACCAACGAACCGGAGGGTTCGGAGTACTGGTACCACTGGAACGTGATGTTCGCGCCCGACTACCCGAGCTCGCCGAAGTGGCAGCTCTTCACGCAGTGGCACCAGAACGGGCTCAACGGATCGCCGCCGGTGGAGCTGTACGTGGTGGGCGAGGAGATCCGGCTGCGCACGGGCGGCAACGAAGGGCCGGTCGTGTGGACCACACCGCTGGTCCGCGGGCAGTGGCTCGACTTCGTCTTCCACGTGAAGTGGTCGAGCGATCCGGGCGTCGGCTTCGTCGAGGTCTTCTACAACGGTGAGCCGGCGCTGCCGAGGACGCCGGCGGCGACGCAGCTCCCGGGCGACGTGAACTACCTGAAGATGGGGCTGTACCGCGCGCGGGAGATCGCCGAGACGGGCGTGGTGTACTTCGACGACATCCGCATGGGCACCGAGATGGCGGACGTGATGCCGACGGCGGTGGCCGGCGGACCTCCGGCCCAGGATCCCGGCGCGGGCAGCGCGCTCACCTCCGGCGGCTCCACCGGCGCACCCACGACCGGCAACCCGGTGCCCGGCGGCGATCTGGCGTCCGGCGGCGCGGGCTGCGGCGGATCGACGACCGGCGCGTCCACGCTCCCGGTGGGGCTGGCGATCGGCGTCCTCGCCTCGCTCGCGGCGTTCCGGCGCCGGCGGGCGGCGGTGAGCGTGCCGGCGCGCCGTACCACCCGCCACCGTGCCGGCTGAGTTCTTCGCTCAGTCCTCGTAACGGAACGAATACGTCTGCTTGAGGTCGGCGCTCAAAGAACGCGCCACCGGGCAGCCGCGCGCCACGTCCTCGAGCTCGCCGCCCGGCTGCGCCAACACCCCCCACGG
>JADGGM010000717.1 GCA_019689955.1 Gemmatimonadaceae bacterium | reverse complement strand
GCCTTCCACCATCCACATCGGGACGCAAGGGTGGACGTACGACGCGTGGGTGGGGCCATTCTACCCTCCTGGGACGCGGGCGGCGGACTTCCTCACCATTTACGGGCGGGCGTTCGACACCGTCGAAGTCGACTCCACCTTCTACGCCATTCCCTCCGAGAAAACCGTTCGTGCGTGGGCGGAGCGGACGCCGGGGCATTTCGTCTTCGCGCTCAAGATGCCGGAGGAGATCACGCACGAGCGTCGGCTGAGGAATTCCGAAGAGCAGACGGCGCTCTTCTTCGAACGCGTGCGTGCGTTGGGGGGGAAGCTCGGGCCCGTGCTCGTGCAGCTCGGGCCGGATTTCGGGCCGGCGGAGCTGCCGGCGCTTGCGAGCTTCTTGCCGACCTTACCTCGGGACGTGCGCGTCGCGATCGAGTTCCGGCATCGCGGGTGGATGCACGAAGGCGTCATCGCATTGCTCGCCGAGCATCGCGTCGCGCTGGCGCTCACCGACGGGCGGTGGATCCCGCGGCGTGCGATGCTCGCATTGGCCGCGCGGCCGACGGCCGACTTCCTCTACATCCGCTGGATGGGGCCCAACCGCGACATCGTCGACTACTCGCGGGTCCAGCGGGACTGCACCCGTGAGATCGAAGCGTGGAGCGACGCCATTCGTGGCGCCGCACAGCACGTGAGCGCCGTGTACGGGTACGTCGCCAACCACTTCTCCGGGCACAGCCCCGCCACGGTGCGGCAGATCCAGCGGCTGCTGGGGCAGCGGCCCACCGATCCGAGCGAGCTGGGGGAGCAGATCAGCCTCTTCTGAGCGGGGCGCGCGTTCTCTCGCGGCTGGCGGGTGAGTAGGTTGCAGGCATGACTCGACGCACGATCATCGTCGCGGTGCTCGCGACCGGGATGGCGGCGCTCTTTGCGCGGCTCGGCGTGTGGCAGCTCCAGCGGCTCGCCGAGCGCCGCGCGTTCAACACACAGTTCGAGCGCCGGCTGAGCGCCGAGCCCGTTTCGCTCGATCAGCTCCCCACCGACATCGCGCTCGCGCAGTATCGCCGAGTGCGCGTGACCGGGCGGTACGACTTCGACCACGAGATCATCATCACCGCGCGATCGCGGCAGGGGGCGCCTGGGGTGTACCTCGTCACCCCCCTCATCCCCGACGGCGGCGGGCGGGCAGTCCTCGTCAATCGCGGGTACGTGTACTCCCCCGACGCCTCCACCATCGACCGCACCCGATGGCACGAGCCGGAGCACGCGACCGTGGAGGGGTACGTGCACATCATCCCCAGCCATCTCGCGCGCGACCCGCGGTCCGTCGCGAACCCCATGGCGTGGCGCGCCCTCGACCGCGAGCGCCTCGCGAGGGCGCTGCCGTACCCCGTGGAGCCGTACACCATCATCCAGCTCGCACATGGCGAGCGGCCGCCCGGCGCGCCCACCCGCCTCGAGCTCCCCGCGATGGACGAGGGGCCGCACAAGAGCTATGCCATTCAGTGGTTCAGCTTTGCCGCGATCGCCCTGTACGGCGTGGTGTATCTCTTGTGGACCGAGTCGCGGAAACCCTGTGCGGGCGGAGCGCAATCGGGCTCCGTTTGGGGGGAGGG
>JADGGM010000716.1 GCA_019689955.1 Gemmatimonadaceae bacterium | reverse complement strand
GCCCCGCCCCCCGGCGCCAGGGTGCAACGAAACGAGCGGGCCGGACCGCCCCGTGGGGGACGATCCGGCCCGCTCGCGTGCGGCGCCGCTCACTTCCGGAGCTGGCTCCGGTACGGGCGCTCGCCGTAGCCCACGTAGATCTGCCGCGGGCGGGAGATCTTCTGCTCCTTGTCGAGCAGCATCTCCTCCCACTGCGCGAGCCACCCGGCCGTGCGCGCGATCGCGAACAGCACGGTGAAGAAGTCGGTGGGGAACTTCATCGAGCGGTAGATCAGCCCGGTGTAGAAGTCCACGTTCGGGTAGAGCTTCCGCGAGACGAAGTAGTCGTCGGAGAGGGCGATCCGCTCGAGCTCGAGCGCGATCTCGAGGTCCTTGTCCATCCCGACTTCCTGGAACACCTCGTCGGCCAGCCGCTTCACGATGCGCGCGCGCGGATCGTAGCTCTTGTAGACGCGGTGCCCGAACCCCATGAGGCGCCCCTTCCCCGCCTTCACGTCCTCGATGAACGCCGGGATGTTCTTGGGGTGCCCGATCTGCTCGATCATGCGGAGCACGGCCTCGTTCGCGCCGCCGTGCAGCGGGCCGTAGAGCGCCGCGATCCCCGCGGCCACGGCCGAGAACGGGTCCGCGTGCGCCGAGCCCACCGTGCGCACCGCCGTCGTCGAGCAGTTCTGCTCGTGGTCCGCGTGGAGGATGAACAGCACCTCCATCGCCTTCGTGAACACCGGGCGCGACTCGTACTTGGGCTCGCTCATCCGGGCGACCATCGACAGGAAGTTCTCGACGTACGAGAGGTCGTTGTCCGGGTAGACGAAGGGGAGCCCCTTGATGTGCCGGTAGATGAACGCCGCGAGCGTCGGCACCTTCGCCAGGAGCCGAATGATCGACAGGTCACGCTCCGCCGGGTCGTGGATGTTCTTCGAGGCCGGGTAGAACGATGAGAGCGCCGCCACCGTGCTGCACAGCATCGACATGGGGTGCGCGTCGTAGCGGAACCCCTGGAGGAAGCTCTTGATGTTCTCGTGCACGTACGTGTGGTACGTGATGTCGTGCACCCACTGGTCGTACTGCGCCTGATCGGGGAGCTCGCCATGGCGGAGGAGCCAGGCGACCTCGAGGAACGTGGCGCCCTCGGCCAGCTGCTCGATCGGGTACCCGCGATAGCGGAGGATCCCCTTGTCGCCGTCGATGAACGTGATCGCGCTCCGACACGAGGCCGTGTTGAGGAACGCCGGATCGTAGCTCAGCACCCCGAAGTCGTCGGGCCCGGTCTTGATCTTCCGGAAGTCCATGGCGCGGACCGCGCCATCGGTGATCGGGAACTCGTACTGCTGGCCCGTCCTGCTATCCGTCACGGCGAGGGTGCCCGCCGCGGTCTCGTCGGGTGCCTGTGCGACTGTTTCTCCCTTGCTCATGTCCACTCTCCACACGGGTGCCGCGCCGTCGACGCGATGCGCGGGGGGGCCTCGAGAACCGCTCCCGAGGCGGTCGAAAGGTGGCCGCCGGACGGCGGCCCATGAAAAGTATTCGGAATCACGACCGATGGTATGGGGCGACGCGAAAGACGCCGTTGCGCTCGTTCGGCTTCCATGGGAGATTCATACAA
>JADGGM010000028.1 GCA_019689955.1 Gemmatimonadaceae bacterium | reverse complement strand
CGCCTATCGCGTCGAGCTCGAAGGCGTAGCGCCGCCCCCGCCCCCACCCGCGCCGCCCAAGCCGGCGCTCGCGTTGGCGGGGCTCGTCGGTGGACCGCCGTGGGCCGCGCTCCTGGACGGCGTGCCCGGGCGCGATGGCACCGTGCTCGTCCACGTCGGCGATACGCTCGGCCCCCTGCGCGTCCGGAGCGTGTCCGCGGCCGGCGTCACCATCAGTGGAATGGATACCACGTGGCACCTCACCCTCAAGCGTCCCTGGCGATGAGCATTTCGTTCGTTCGATTCCACGCGCTCGCTCTCGCGCTCATCGTCGGTGCGCCAGCGGCCGGCGTTCGGGCATTGCCCGCCCAGCAGCGGCCTCGCACGGCGCCGGCCGCGGCTGCAACGCCCGCTCGCGACGCGACGCCGCACGACTCCACCGTCACGGTGCGCAACGACAGCGTCTCCATACGCCTCGTCGATGCCGACCTCCGCGCCGCCGTACAAGCGCTCGCGCCCTATCTCGATCGTCCCGTCGTCTTCGCCAGCACGCTGCCCGGCGCGCGCGTCACCGTCACCACCCCGCACGCCGTCCCGCGGGCTGACGTCGCGCAGCTCCTGCGCGGCGTGCTCGAGAGCCAGAACCTCGAGCTGGTCGCCGACACGGGGCTCTATCGTGTCCAGGTCAAACCCGCCGCGCCGCCACCGGCCGCCGTGGGAGCGCGCGCTACGGACACGAGCCGCGCCGGTCCCGTGCAACTCTTCGTCATCCACCTGCGTCACGCACGCGCCGCCGACGTCGCTGCCACGGTGAACGCGCTTTACGGCCGCGCCAGCGCGCTCGGCGAGATCGGCGCCGCGCCACAGCCCGCGACGTTGAGCCAGCAGCTTCAGGCCAATCATATCCCTCCCGTTAGCGCGCCGAACGCCAACGCCGTTCCCGGCGCCGCCGGGCGCGCGGCGACGTTCACGGGCGACGTCACGATCGTCCCGGATCCGCGGAGCAACAGTCTCCTCATCCGGGCCAGCGCGCACGACTTCGCGTTGATCCAGGCCGCGGTCGCGGAGCTCGACACGCGCCCGCTGCAGGTGTTGATCGAGGTCGTAATCGCCGAGGTGCAGCGGAGCTGGAGTCTCAAGTTCGGGGTCGCCGCCTCTGCGCCGCCGGGGCGAGTGAACGGCTCCAAGACGACCGTGAGCGGGTCGCAGGCCGGGCCCGGGTTGTCGGACTTCGTGCTCAACGTCATGCACCTCGGCAGCATCAACCTCGACGCGACGCTCTCCGCAGCGGCGTCCAAGGGAGACGTCAAGATCCTCTCGCGCCCCGTCGTGATCGCCGCGAACAACGAACCCGCGACGATCAACGTCGGCAGCCAGCGCCCCTTCGTGCAGGTCTCGCGCTCGCTCCCGACCGACGCGGCCACGCGCGACCAGGTGGTGCAGTACAAGGACGTCGGTACCAAGCTCACCGTCCTCCCGACCATCAGCCCCGACGGCTACGTCGTGCTCTCGGTGACGCAGGAGGTGAACAACGCGACGACCGAGGTCGCGTTCGACGCGCCGGTGATCTCCACGCGCTCGGTGCAGACCCAGCTCCTGATCAAGGACGGGCAGACGGTCGCGCTGGGCGGGCTCACGGATCGGCAGAAGGACGTGAACCAGGGCGGAGTCCCGGTGCTCTCGAGCATCCCGCTCCTGGGCGGGCTCTTCGGCCATGCGAGCCGAGAGACGACGGAGACGGAGCTCTTTCTCTTTCTCACCCCGCGGGTCATCCGCACGGATGACGACGCGAGCAGCATCACGCAGCCTTACCTCGAGCGCGCGGACAAGGTGAAACCATGAGTGATGACGCGATCTCCGAGCTGTTGATTGGAAGCTCACCCGCCCTGCGGCGCATTCGGGCTCTCATCGCCAAGGTTGCTCCGACGGGGCTCCCGGTGCTCATTCAGGGGCCCACCGGGTCGGGGAAGGAGCTCGTCGCGCGCGCGATCCACGTGGCGAGCGGGTTGTCCGGGGCGTTCGTGGCATTCAACGTGTGTGCCATCGCCGAGCCGCTCTTCGAGGCCGCGCTCTTTGGCCACGTGCGCGGCGCGTTCACCGGGGCGCTGACGAGCGCGCGGGGCCTCCTCGCCGAAGCCGATCAGGGGACGGCGTTCTTCGACGAGATCGGCGGGCTCCCGCTCGGCAATCAGGCGAAGCTGCTTCGCGCGATCGAGCTGCGGCAGTTCCGCCCGGTCGGCGCGCGCGCGGACCTGCACAGCGCCTTCCGCACGGTCGCGGCGACGAACGAAGATCTCACGGCACTCGTCGAGGCGGGACGAATGCGCGCGGACCTCGCGCATCGCTTGGCGGGGATCGTCATCGACGTCCCCCCGCTCGCCGACCGGCCGGAGGACATCCCCGTGCTCGCGCGGCATTTCGCGCACCTGGCCGCGAGGGAGCGCGGAGGGATCGCCGAGTTGACACGAGGCGCCATCGAGGAGCTCCTCGCGTACCCGTGGCCGGGCAACGTGCGGGAGCTGCGGCATACCATCGAGCGCGCAGTGGTGCTCGCGGGTCGCGTGGGGCTCCGGCGGGAGGACGTCGTTGCCGCGCTCCAGGGGCCGCGACAACGAGCTCGCGGTGCCGCGGGCGACCTGGCGGCACGGCGGGCGCTCATCAACGTCCTCGAGGCATCACAGTGGGATACTGCGCGTGCCGCGGAGCGTCTCGGGTGGCATCGGGCGACGGTGTACCGGCGCATGAAGCGGCTCGGGATCGAGGTGCCCGTGCGCCCGAGTAGCGGAAGCCCGTCAGTGGATTCGCAGCGCCTTCGCACGGAAGCGTCATAGAGAGTTCGCAGCGAATTCGCAGGGATTCGCAGGTGGCCAGTGCGAATCGATTGAGGCGCGACATGAGGCGAGATGGCGTACGATGCACGCAGACAACGCGTTGCAAAAAGCGCCGGGTACGGCACTCCGCCTGCTATTACGAGAGCCCGGCCCTCCCTCAGGGATGGCGCCGCGGCTGGCGTTGGTGCGCGGCGCAGGTGGGAGGGTGACCTTCAGCTGGGGGAGCTCTCCATGCGCGTCGTGTCCCGCAGGTTTCGTTTGGCCGCCGGTCTGGCCGTGGCCCTGTTGATTTCACTTCCGCTCCTTGCCGCTGCAGGGCCGCGGGGTCGGCTCGGGCACCCAGCCTCTCACGGGCGTGGGGCAGGGTTCATCGCAACAGCGGCCCCGCACGCCCGCAGCGGATCGCACGGCTGTTCGAGCGCGGCGGAGAATCTCAGCCCGTGTACGACGAGCGTCACATTGGGCCCGAACGGGACTGCCACACAGAGCTACTCCATCGAGAACACTACTTTCGAGGACGATGCGATCAGCGTGAGCTGCGCCGTCAGCGGCATCGTGACCTCGTGCAGCGCTCCAACCACGTTCATCACGGTGCCCCCCCACGGCGTGAAGACGTTCACCGTGACCTACCATACGGGTTCGGGATCGGGGAGCGGCACGGTGACGGTCACCACTTCGGGGATCTCCGAGCTCTCCGCGACGATCAACGTACTCGTGGGCGGAACGCCGGGTGTGACCGTCACCCCTGACGGTGGAGCCGTCAGTGTCGATCCCAACACCCCTGGAAGCCAGGCCTTCACGGTGTACAACTCGGGCACTGCGACCACCACGTACACGATCACGGCACGGTGCGGCTCGCATGTCACGATGTGCAATCCGAGCACGAGCTCGACCACGCTCGTGCCTGGCGCCTCCGCGGCGGTGAGCGTCAGCTATCGCACCGGTTCCGTCACGGGCGTGGCGGACAGTATCGTACTGCGGGCCTCGTACACCAATCCCGTAGGGAGTGATTCCGGCTGGGTCGTCGTGACGACGGAATCACACGCCGTGGCCGTGACCCCGGACGGCGACACGGTGAAGACGGGCGCCGCGCTCCTGGACACGACCGAGTTCGTCGTCAAGAACGTCGGGACGGCTTCTGCATCGTACCAGCTGACGACGTCGTGCCCCACGCCGGGTACTGGCTGCGCGGGGCCCGCGAGCCCGGTGACGCTCGCCCCCGGTGACTCGACTGTGGCGGCAGTGACCTTTACGGGCGGGAGCGTCGACGAAGCGCGTCATGTGGCGCTCATCGCGACGTACACGGGGAACAGCGCCGTGAAGGACTCGGGGTGGGTCACCGACGTTGGCATAATGCCGTGCACCACATCGCAGATCGAGATCTTCCCGTGCGACAGCCGGGGGGCCGGGCAGTTCACGGGGATGAAGGCGCTCACAACGACTTTCACGGTCACGAACAAGATCTCCCTGGAGCCCGTGTCGTTCGTGTACACCGTCACCTGCACCCCACCGCTCCTCTCATGCGCGGTGCAAGGCGGCGGTTCGCTGCCCCCCATTCCGCCCGACTCGTCGGCGCGGATCACGATCATGTTCGCGACCGACACGATCCCCGGTACAGCTACGATGACTCTGACCGCGGACAATGGGGCGCAGGCCGTTGCAGGCACCGTGGCGATCATCGTCTCCCCGCCACCCCCGCCCACGCCGCTCCACATTCTCGCGATCACGCCGCACTACAGCACACTGGAGGTCGACCCATCACAGGCGTACACCCGAAGCATCCAGGTCCTCGACAACGGCTCGGACACCGTGCCCGCGTACTACAAGATCAGGCGGACCTGCACGACCGGCGGGGCGATCGCGAGCGGCTGCACGCCGGCGATTGATAGCGTGCTCCTGCGGTCGGGCACGTCGGTGACGGTGCCGACGTCGTTCACCGCCGGTGCGACGCCCGGGAGCACGGGGACGATCCGCCTGACGGTCTGGCGAGCCGCGGATTCCACTGTGCGTGACAGCAGCACTGTCGATGTCACTGTTGCGCGGGGGAGCAGCACGGTCGACGTTGCGTCGGTGAACCCCGGGAGCCTGCTCGAGCCCAGTCTGTGCGTGAACGTCGCGCTGACGCTGAGGACGAGCTACGAGTGCGGGGACTTGCGCCTCGCTTATCCGTTGCCGAGCACGCGGACGCGCAACACCACGCGAACGCCGGTGCTGATCTACAACAGCCGCCACTCCAACCCATACGTCATCGTTGCGGCGAACGTCACGCTCCCCGCGGACGGGCGGGTCCCGCAAACGGTCTCGGCGCGCCTGCTCGACAGCGCCGGCGTGAAGCTCGACTCGGCCGCCTGGGCGGGGTCGAATTGGGCCGCCGGCAGCACGCGGCGTATCGCTATCGAGTTCGATCCGGTCGCGACACGGAACTATCCCGAAGGGGCCCACCGCTACACGCTCGAGGTGACGCGGACCTACTCCGACACCATCGCGCGCGACACCGTGACCGGCACGTTCTTCGTCGTGCGCCGGGACCACAGCCAGTTCGGCCACGGATGGTGGCTCGCGGGGCTCGAGCGGCTGCTCTTCCGGTCGGGGAAATCGGTCTTCTACTGGATCGGCGGGGATGGCGCCGCCCGCACGTACGTCCGCTCAGCCACTGACCCGACCGTGTGGGGCGCGGCGAACGTCGACCATCCGGATACCATCCGGCAGGTCGGGGCGCGCTACGTGCGCTTCCTGCCGCACGGGTTGAAAGTGCAGTTCGACACGGTGAACGGGTGCCACATGGAGACCGTGAACCGCTTGGGCGATACGACGCGCTTCCACTACGCCGGCGTCTGCGACCGACTGGACACCCTCTATCTGCCTCCCGCCAGCGCCGGGAAGAAGTACATCTTTACCTACAACAACCCATCGGCCGGTGTGTGGCAGCTCGCCCGCATGGATGCCCCGCCGGTGAATGGCATGGCGCGCAGTGTCTCGTTCGTCCGCAACAGCGCCGGCCAGCTCACCACGATCCGCGGCGTGACCGGAGACTCGGTCCGTTTCGGCTACCAGGCAACGTACGACGACCGCATCGTCTGGCGGCGGAACGAGCGCGGCGACACGACCCGCATCACGTACGCGCGAACGCTTTATGGGCCGCTGTCGCAGGTATCAGTGCCGATCACGGACACGAGTGCCGCCGTGACGACGTTCGTGCCCGGCGAGCGGCGCGGCATCAAGGGGACCGCCGCCGTTGCCCTCGAGCAGGCCTACACGAAGGTGGATGGACCGCGCACCGATGTGGGCGACAGCACGCTCTTCTGGCTCGACCGGTTCGGCGCGCCGTGGCGGGTCCGGAACGCAGTGGGGGATGAGACGCTCATCACCCGCGACAGCATCTGGCCGGCGCTGGCCGCCCGTGTGCAGTACCCCAGCGGCCAGGTGCTCGGCGCCACCTACGATACGCACGGCAACATCGTGACCGAGGCGGATTCCAGCGTCTGCAGCGGCCCCCCCGTCACCTGTGCGACGACGCGCTACACCTGGGACCTCGCGTGGGACTTCGTCACGAGCATCACCAACCCGATGAACGACGTCCCGACGCAGGCCGCCTACGACGCCACCACGGGCAACCGCCTCTGGCAGCAGGACGGCCGCGGCCAGATCAGCCGCGTCACGTTCCACTACTACTCCTCCGGGACCGTGGCCGCGAACCTCATGTCGGCCGTCATCTCCGCCAGCCAGGCGCGCGATTCCCTGGTCTACGACGGCACGCTGGGGAACCTCCAGCGCGTGCTCTCGCCGCTTGGCCAGTCGACGACCTACCACACCGACGACATCGGCCGCATCGACTCGACCCTCGCGCCGAACGGGATCGCGACGCGGACGTACCTGGATCTGCTCGATCGCGACACGGCCACGTATACGCGTGGCGACACCCTCACTGTCGCCGTGCACAAGGCGTACGATGCGGTGGGCCATCTCACGATGCTCGCGCAGGAGAGCCAGCCCGATCCCGCGAACATCGGGCTCGTCACGCGGACGTTCGCCTACGACAAGGCCGGCCGACAGATCATGGAAGCGCTCGTCGCATGTCTACGGCCTCCGCTACGCGTACGACCGCGACAAACGGCGCACCACGATCTACCATCCGGCGGCGCCCGGCACCACACAGTACGGCTACGAGCCGCAGGCGGGGTTTCTCACGTCGGTAACCGATGTGTTCGGTAACGTGTTCACCTTCGGCTACGACGGCGACGGCCGGATCATGCGAACGGTCCGTCTCGCCCAGCGAGCGGATAGCATCGTGGAGACGCTGGCGTACGACAGTCTGTCGCGGCTCGTGCGCCGGCACATCCAGGGCGGCGCCACGGTGATCCACGACGACAGCCTCCTGTACGATAGCCGCGGCTATCTCGGCGGAAACGCGCGCACCGGCGACGGGATCGGGTATGATGGGCTGGGCCACATGACCACCGTGTTCTACAACGGCAGGACCGAGCAGTGCACCTACGACGCGCGGGGCAACCAGACGGCCGCCACGACGTACGGGGCTGGGTACAGCCAGAGCTACTATAGCTACGCGCCGCACTCGGATCGGCTCGTGCAGGCCGTGCACCCGACGTCGACGGTGTGGGATACGACGTACTACATCATCGATCGGGACGGGGCGGTCGGCGAGGAGATCACCCACCACTACTTCGAGCTCTTCGGGGGGTGCGACCTCTGCGGAGGGACGTACGTCGAGCAGCGCGACATCATCAACACGTACGATCTGGCCCGCCGGCTGATCGGGAGCCGGTTCCGGCTGGATACGCTCAACTACCACGCGCCGAATTACCAGCCCTACTCACGGAACGAGACCTATCGGTATGACGCGTTGGAGCGGCGCGTGTGGCAGCAGATGGTTCGCGATAGCAATTGCGTGAAGCACGACGCGAACTCGGGCTGCCGGAACACCGTGAGCCGGACGATCTGGGACGGCAATCAGATCCTCTACGAGACGCGGGAGGCGCTGGACACGGCCCAGCGGATCGAGGGGGAGCCGACCAACGACACGTACTATGGCGTGGTAGGCTACACGCATGCGATGGGGATCGACGCCCCGGTCGACCTGTTCAAGGGTGGCACCGTGGTGATCCCGTACACGGATTGGCGCGGGAAGTACGACAAGGGGACGTGCCCGGCGACCTTCTGCGTTCAGCCGGCCATCCTGTTCCCGGGCGCCGACATGTCGAGCTATGGCGATGCCATGCCCACGGGGTATGTTTGCCATACGACGGCCGGGGGGACGGTGACTGGTGGGATGGTGTGCGAGCCGCCGAGCTGGTTCGGCAGCATCATCATGGAGATGCAGGACGGGTCGGGGTATCAGTACCGGCGGAACCGGTATGTATTATGATGCAAGCACCGGGCGGTTCACGCAGGAGGATCCGATCGGGTTGGCGGGGGGGCTGAATGTATATGGGTATGCGAATGGGGATCCGGTGTCGTATGCGGATCCATTTGGCCTCTGTCCTTGGTGTATTGGTGCTGGTATTGGAGCAATCGTCGGCGGTGGTGGGACAATAGCTTACAATCTGTGGCAAGGCAAACCCTGGAATGAGCACGTTCTCCGCAACACACTGATCGGTGCAGCCGCCGGTGCAACACTCGGTTGGGGTTGGCAGATCGCCGCTGAGGCTACCGCGGCCGGTGCCGCTGCAGCTCCGGAGTTTGAGGATGGCGCGCGTATCCAGCAGTTTGTGCAGACTTCGAAAGGCGTGTTCGAGTTTATCGGTAACGTCGCGATCAAAGGCAAGGAGCTCACGCTGAGCAACGTCAGCTGGTTCCACGCGACCGAGGAGAAAGCCGCCCTGGGGATCGCCGAGCAACGGGCCCTGATCAATCAGCTCGCTCAACAGGCCAAGAGCGCTGGATTCGACCGGCTGTTAATTGAAGGTGCCAAGTATGGCGCCGACAAGGTTTGCAACTTTGACATCGACCTTACTCGCCTCAAGTAGGAGGGGATCACAATGCAGAACGCCACACGGTTGACGACGGCCGTCCGTCGCCTACTCGCGGACGGACAGTCGCTAGAGGAGGCGATCGCATTCCTGCGGCGCAGTGGCCGCTCGAAGGGTGAGTCGATCCTAGTCATCGCTGATGCCCAGGGAATCGATACGTCAGCGGCCACCGCGGCCGTCCATGGCAGCGCGACTTGGCGTGACCGGGCGGAGAGCGACACCGAGTTGAACCGGTCCATTTGGGACGGGCTGAATCGCGCAGGCACCCAGCGGCCCGATGGCGCTGTTGACCTCACCGACTGGTTGAACACCCGTGATGAGTAGTATCGAGCGGTAGCAACTGGATTGAGCGCTGGCGTGCTCGCGTGTCAATTCGGAGGCCGCTGATCCTCCCTGCGCCTCGACCGGATCCCGGGAGCCACGCCAGGCCCGTCCTCACATTGTGGGGACGGGCCTGGTCTGTCCAGCGCCGCGAGCCTATGTGGCCCCGAGCGCCCTCTTCTCTGGCCGGGGACGTCGTTCCGCCGAACACCTCCGGTGTCATATCGGAGGCGCGCCCACGGTCTGCGGTCGGCGGCAGCACGCCCACGCCGTTGACCGCCACGTAGCGTGTCAATTGTCAAACAGCGGTGCTGCCCGCCAGCTCGGCCCGCGTAACTCGACGCTGTCACGACGTAGGAGGCGACGTGATCGCGGTGCTGCCGTCCTCGACCAGCGTCCCTCGACACCCCTTCCTCGGAGACTTCAGCGGACCCTGGACCGGAGGAGCGCGTTTCGCAGTTGGGAAGCCGGCCACCGGTGTACGCCACCGATGGGCCGCTTCAAGACGGTCCGGGCGCTCGCCCCCGGCCTGCCGGGCGGTGATGCGATCGCCATGGTCACGCGGCGCTGCGATCCGCCGCAGCCGCGCTGCCCGGGCGATCTCCGGCCGCTTTCCACTCGGCGGCCGGGACGTACGGCCGGCATTCGCACGCGACTCGGAACATGAGCCGGAGCGCTTTGCGGCTGATCGCCGCCAAGGCCGGGAGCTTCTTCCCCCCGGTGTTCTTCAAGAGCCGCTCGAACTCCGTGCGATACAGTCCGTCGGCACGCACACTCCGGAGCGCGAACATGAAGGCGTGCCGCCGGAGCACCGGTTTCCCGCGCTTCGAAAGCCGCCGCCGCCCCTGCGTTACCCCGCTCGAGCGCTCGACCAGCGACAGCCCAGCGAGCTTGAGGATCTGCGCCGACGACGTGTACGCCGTGGGATCCCCGACGCACCCGAGGAAGGTCGCGGCGGTCACGGGCGCCACTCCGGGAATGGTGAGCAGCGCTGCGGCTTCGGGCAACTCGCGCATCGTGGCGATCATGCGCTGCTTCAACGTGGCGAGCTGTGCGTCACAGAGCTCGAGCCGCGCGATGATGAGCGGGAGCTCGTCCTTGAGCACACCCTGCGCACCGGGCAGTGCGAGTGTGTCGCGGGCAGCAGCCATGAGTGCCTCGTAGCGCTCTGGGCCCACGTGGCCGCGGCTGGCCCGGTGCAGCACCGCGAGCACCCGGCGCTTCGGCGCGGCGAGGAGCGCCGCCGGACCGGGGAACGCCGCGAGGACGGCGAGCGCGGTCGGCTTGGCCAGATCGCCGAAGAGCCGCTCGTACTCGGGGAAGACGATGTCGAGCACGGCGATGAGGCGCGTGAGCGCCGCGTTGCGGAGCGTCGTGACGTGCTCGCGGGCGCTCACGAGGTAGCGGAGCTCGGCGTAGGGCTGGGCGAGGAAGGCGAAGCCGACGAACTTCCCCTGCGCGACCAGGTCGGTGATGACCGCCGCGTCTTTCGCGTCGGTCTTGATCGCCTGGTTGTGCGTGACCTCCTTCCGGTGCTTCGTGTGCGCGGCCAGCACACTCACGACCTGATAGCCCTGGTCATGCAGATAGTGAGCGAAGGTGAAGCCGTAGGTGCCGGCGAACTCGAGGCCCACCAGGACGTCGGCGGGCGGCGCGGCGGGAGCGGCGGCGTGGATCGCGGCGACCGCCCGCTCGAAGCCCTCGCGCGTGACGGGCACGGACATCGGTCTCGAGTCTGCCCCGCCGGCGGGCCGGACGACGAGGGTATGGGCGAACTTGCCGGCGTCGACGCCGACCACGGCGCGGACAGAGGCCGCGAGCTGGCGCTTTTGATGGGCAGAAAGCGCCGTGAGATTATTCGACGGGCGGGTGCTCGGCTGGCTCATGGCAGGCGCTCCTCGGGGCTGAGGGTCGCCGACGAAAGTGCCATCAAAGCGCGCGTCGCGCGCGGTCCTCAGATCAGCGTCGGAGGAGCTGATCGGGATAGAGGGGTGTCAACTACACCGATCCCTTTGGCCTGGATGCGATCTACATCAGGTACAATTTCTACCCAAGGTACAATTTCTACCCAATCAACATCGGGGGGCCAAAGATTCCGCTGTGGCACTCAGCGGTCATTGCAGTAGACAAGAATGGGCGCACGGCGTATTACGAATACGGGCGATACGACGCCGCTCACAAGGGTATCGTGCGTAGGCAGCCAGTGCCGGACCTCGTCATGGGGAAGGACGGCAAGCCCACTCAGAAGTCCTTGGACAACCTCTACGACTACGTCTCGAAGCACTACGGACACGGGAAGTCAGTCCACGCAGAGTATTACGACGATGCCGACTACCAGCAGGTCGTGGACTTCGCAGAGAAGCGGAAGAATGATCCAAACCGCGAGGACTACAACATTCTGACCAATAGCTGCACCACATTCGCGCACGAAGCTGTGGACGCAGGGCGGAAGAAGCCCGACAAGCAATAGGCTGGAGCTATGAGACGAACCGTGCTAATCGTCCTGGTAATCCTGCTGATCGTCACGAACGCCGTGTGGGCATACACGCTCCTGGATCGTGGGGTGACTCTAGACCACGAGAGCACTGAGCTCGTGCGGCAAAAGCGGATCACCGATCTGCTCAGTGCTCTGCTTCTCGAACTACCGCGTGGAGTCGGAATCGAGCAGGCCGCTGCCACGATCAGAGCGAAGCATCCAGATCTGATCGTGAAACGAGACGGAGAGCGGCTCGAGGCCGGCGACGTTGTACTGGAGTTCCAGGGAGACACTCTGGTGCGCGTCGCGCCGCTCTGAGTTTCGCTCGCCAGCCAAATCGGCCGGGCTTCCTGACGGCGCTTTGCCGATCTCCGAGGCGCCGTCAAACGCCAGGGGCGGGCCGAGTGTGAATTGGAGCCTCAGAGGCTGTCCGGATCGCCGGGCCTCGCCAACGCAGTGCGTGACAACGACAAGCAACTCCGCGGGGCCAGCCTCGTGTCTTCAGGGTGCTCGGGGCACGTCCGCCGCTCCGGGCCTGACCCCAGTGGAGCTCCCGTCGGGTGGGTGGTGCGGGTCGCGTGTATCGTCGGGC
>JADGGM010000715.1 GCA_019689955.1 Gemmatimonadaceae bacterium | reverse complement strand
GCGGAGCACCGTTGCCCCCGCCCCCGCCCAGCCGCTCCCCTCGGCGGCCGAGGTCGCGCTTCGCGAGCAGACCGCCGACCAGCAGATCCGGCAGGCGCTCAACCGCCTCACGTTCGGCCCCAGACCCGGAGACTTCGAGCGCGTGCGCGCCATGGGGGTCGACCGCTGGATCGCCATGCAGCTCGACCCCGCCCGCATCGACGACCACGCGGCCGATGCGCTCATGGCGCACTTCCCGACGCTCTCCATGAGCGCCGCCGACCTCGTCCGCGAAGCCCCACCCCCCGCCGCGATCATCGCGCAGAAGCGGCTCGCCCAGCGGCGCGCGGGCACGGGAGCGCCGTCCAACGGCCGGCTCGTCCTCACCACTGAAGACTCGATGCAGATCCGCCGCGCGCGGCAGATGGCGCAGCGCATCGTCGGCGAGCTGCAGGCCGCGAAAGTGGCGCGCGCCGTGGTGAGCGAGCGACAGCTCCAGGAAGTGATGGTCGACTTCTGGGAGAATCACTTCAACGTGTTCGCCGGGAAAGGCCCCGAGCGCTATTTCCTCGGCGCGTACGACCGCGAGACGATCCGCCCGTACGCGCTGGGGAAGTTCCGCGATCTCCTGGAGGCGGTGGCCAAGAGTCCGGCGATGCTCTACTACCTCGACAACTGGGAGAGCACCGTCGAACCCGACCGCCCCGCGCTCGCCGGCCGCCCGACGGCGCGCGGCCGGTACGCGCTCGCACGTGCCCGCACGCGCCGGCGCTTCGGTGCCGCCCCGGTGGGCGCCGCGCGCCTCGACTCGGCGATCCAGGCTTCCCGCCGCACGCGCGGGCTCAACGAGAACTACGGGCGCGAGCTGCTCGAGCTCCACACCCTCGGCGTCGACGGCGGCTACACCCAGCAGGACGTGATCGCCGCGGCCCGCGCCTTCACGGGGTGGACCATCGCCCGGCCGCGCGAGGGGGGAAGCTTCGTCTTCCGCCCAGCGATGCACGATGCCGGCGTGAAGGTGTTCCTGGGCGACACGCTGAAGCCCGGACGCGGGATCGAGGACGGCGAGCAGGTGCTCGACATCGTCGCGCGCAGCCCGGCCACCGCGCACTTCATCGCCACCAAGCTCGTGCGCCGCTTCGTCAGCGACTCCCCGCCACCGGCGCTCGTCAAGCGCGCCGCCGCGACGTTCTCACGCACCGACGGCGACATCCGCGAAGTGCTCCGGACCATCTTCACGTCGCCGGAGTTCTTCTCCACCGCCGCGTACAAGGCGAAGGTGAAGAGCCCCTTCGAGCTCGTGGTGAGCGCGCTGCGCGCCGTGAACGCCGAGCCCGACACCACTCCCCGCACCGCGCGCGTCGTCGCGTGGCTCGGCCAGCCGCTGTTCGCGCACCGCGACCCGAACGGCTACCCGGAAACCGGGGACGCGTGGATCAACACCGGCGCGATCCTGAACCGGATCAACTTCGGCCTCGCCTTCGCCGCCGGACGGCTCCCCGGCGTCTCGCTCCCGCGGTGGCAGCACCAGATCGGGCTCGACACGCTCCCGCCGGACCAGCAGGTGGACGGCGTCATCCGTGCGGTCCTCGGCGGGGAGGCGTCGCCCGACACGCGGAAAGTCCTCGAATCCGGGGAAAACCCGCTCCTCGCATCCCTCCCC
>JADGGM010000714.1 GCA_019689955.1 Gemmatimonadaceae bacterium | reverse complement strand
GACCACAGCTCGAGCGTGAGCGCCCCCGCGAACAACGACACCGCGAGGATCCCCCCCTTCGCCCCCATCTCGAGCGCCGCGTACACCGTCCCCGCGTGCCCGGTGAGCACGGTAAAGTGCGCGCTCTGCGCCTCCAGGTAGCCACCGAGCCGCTCCAGGTCCCCCGCGCTGTCCTTGATCCCCACGATGTTCCCGTGCGCGGCGAGCGCGTGCACGAGCTCGGGCGAGAGCGCGAAGTGCATGTACTTGGGGATGTTGTAGAGCAGCACCGGGACCGGGCTCGCGTCGGCGACCCGGCGGTAGTGCGCGGCGAGCGCGTCGGTGGTCATCGCGGGGCCGTAGTAGTGCGGGGCCACGACGAGCACGGCGTCGGCGCCACGCTCCGCGGCGTCGCGCGCCCGGGCGATGGTCTGGCGCGTGGACTCGGAGCCCACCCCCGCGAGGAGCCAGCGGTCCTCGGGGACCACGGCGCGCGCCCACTCCACGAGCTGCCGTCGCTCGGTGTCGTCGAGCAGTGCTGCCTCGCCGGTGGAACCGGTCACCAACACGCCGGCGAGCCCCTGCGCGAGGTGCGCGCGCAGGTTGGCGCGGAAGGCGTCACCACGTATCTCGTCGCGCTCGGCGTCGAAGGGGGTCACCACGGGGGCGATCACCCCGCCGAGCGAAGTCAGGCTCGGGGCCATCGGTCAGTATCCCGCCTCTTTGTCGACCACGTTTCGCATGGGCGCTCCGCCGACGTAGCGGTGCCAGTTGTCGATGATCAGCTCCAGCTCGCGCTCCCAGAAACCGCGCGGCGATACCGCGGAAACATGGGGGGTGATCACGACCGACGACAGCCCCCACAGCGGGCTCTCGGCCGGGAGCGGTTCGGTCTCGAACACGTCGAGCACCGCGCCGCGGAGCCGTCCGGCCGCGATGAGCTCGGCCAGCGCCGTTTCGTCGAGGAGGGAGCCGCGGGCGACGTTCACGACGATCGCGCGCCCCGGGAGCCGCTCGAGCGCGGCGCGCCCCACGAGCGCCTGCGTCTCCGCGGTCGCGGGCGCGCTCAGGATGAGCAGATCGCTCTCCGGCAGGAGCGCCTCCCACGCGTCGGGCCCCACCACGCGCGCGAACCCGTGGGGCACGCCGCGCTCGGGGTGGCGCCGCACGCCCACGCACGCGGCGCCGAGCGCGGTGAGCCGGCGCGCGATCGCGCTCCCGATCCCCCCCGCGCCGATGATGAGCGCGCGGCAGTCCCGTACCTCGCGCATCGGCGTCTCCGCGCCCACGAACGCGGCGCGGTCCCACCGGCGCTCCCGCTGGCGCGCCCGGGCCAGATCGAGGCCGCGCAGCAGGTAGAGCACCCCCCCGAGCACCGTCTCGGCCATCGGCTCCGCGTGCACCCCGGCGGAGTTGGTGAGGATCACCGTGCTCGCGCGCATCTCGGGGAAGAGGAGACTGCGTACCCCCGCCGCGGCGGAGTGCACCCAGCGGAGCCCCGGCGCCGCGAGAAAGAGGTCGCGCGAGAGCCCGAACCCCACATACGCCTCCGCGCTCGCGACGGCCGCCAGCACCTCGTCGTGCGGCGCGGCGCCGCCGTCGCCGTCGGAGACCGTGTCGGCGGAGATGATGCACACCTCCCACCCCGCCGGCGCCGCGTCCCGCAGGCG
>JADGGM010000713.1 GCA_019689955.1 Gemmatimonadaceae bacterium | reverse complement strand
GTCCCCCCCCCAATGACGCGAGCCCCCTGCGCCGGGAGCACGCAGAGGGCTGGAGAGGGAATGTGGAGTAGGGAGACGCAGCGGGCGCAAACTCCCCCGCGGGGGATCAGCGCCAGTCGGCCAGCCGCTTGCGCAGGATGGTGAGCGCGCGCCCCATGTGATTCTCGACCGTCTTGGCCGAGATGCCCAGCGCGGCGGCGATCTGCGCGTAGCTCATGTTGTGCCACCGGTTGAGCGTGAACACCTCGCGGCACCGGTCCGGGAGCTCCGCGACCGCGCGGCCGAGGGCGTCGGCGAGCTCGCGCGCGGCGGTAGCGTCGGCGGCATCATCGGTCGCGTGCTCGGGCACCTCGCGCGCGGCGCGCTCCTGGTAGCGCTCGATCATGCGGCGGCGCTTCAGGCGATTGAGCGCGCGATTGTGCGCGGCCTGAAAGAGGTACGTTCGCACGGACCGCGTCACGTTCCACTCGGCCCGGTGCTCCCAGAGCCAGCAGAAGAGATCCTGCACGATCTCCTGCGCTTCGTCGATCGATCGCGTGTACCCGAACACGAAGCCGCAGAGCGGGTCGCTGTAGCAGCGGAAGAGCGCTTCGAACGCCTTCCGGTCGCCCTCGCGCATCTTCGCGAGCCATGCGGCATCGCGCGCGGCGATTTCGGCATCGTCGAGACGATCGACGCTCGGGATGGGCCGGGAGCTGCTCCGCATGGCGGCCGAAGGGCGAGAGGAAGTGGAGCGACAGCGAAGAGGAGCGCGCGATGGGTCGCCGCAGGGGCGATCAGGGGCATACCCTAATACGCACCGCGAAATCGTGCAACTGCTCGCTCGGGCGGAGCGCAACACGATGAATGTGTGTCACGTGTTTGTCGCTCGCCGCGCCGAGATCGGTGCGGCGTCTCGCGCGCATCTCGACGCGTTACGGCACATTCGACCAGAAGAGCCCTTGCGGGTACGTCCCGCCGCCGAGGAAGCGCAGGCAGCGATCGAGGTTCTGCTGGCTCTTCAAGGCGGAGCGGAAGTCCTCGTTGATGTAGATGAGGTTCGGGTCCGTCAACAGCTTGAACATGAAGATGTCCTTGATCGGCACCGAGTCGATCGCCGCCACTTCGGCTTGCTTGTGCGGCGACGTGCTGTGGACGGCGATCCCCTGCGGGGCGTAGATGAGATACACCCACCCCGTGCTCTTCGCGAACGACTTCGCGACACTCAGCACACGCGTGCCGGAGACGTAGCCCGTCGCATTCGCGCTGCTGGAGAGCACGTGGAGGCTCGCGCTCGGGTTGGTCCCCTGACTCTTGAGCCCACCGCTGTCGTAGATCGTGTCCCAGTCGGTCTGGGTGCCGTGGAGCAGAAACTCGGGGCCGACGATCGAGTGCTCGTCATCAATGTAGTCGGGCCTGCCCATCATCCCCTGGAGCTCGAAGTCGGTCTCGTAGTACTGGACGATCTTCCCCATCATCTCGAGCTGACTGCGCGAGAACCCCTGGCGGTGCAGCTTCTTCTCCTCCGCCGCGTCCCGTGCCATGGTGTGGGCAGGGTAGTGCGACAAGCCGTGGTCCAACTGGAAGGTGCTGGGTCCGGTGTCCGGCTGTCCGTTGAGGCGAACTTTGCGAAGGTTTCCGCGCGTGGCTGGCATCGTCACTCGTGGTGAAGGGCGAACATTGGGCCGCGCTCATGTTGGAGGCGGCGGGCG
>JADGGM010000712.1 GCA_019689955.1 Gemmatimonadaceae bacterium | reverse complement strand
CCCCAACCCGCCCCCCACGGGGATCACCTTGTCGATCTCGATCGCGAAGCCGTGCGGCCACCCGACCACGTCGGCGAAGGCGACGGCCGCGCGGTAGGCGAGGTTCCGCTCCGCCGGGCCCACGTCCGCGCCGCGACACTCGATCGAGCGCCCGGTGTCCCGCACGTGCACGACGACGGTGTCGCCGAGGGCGATGCGGGCGAACACCGTCTCGATCGCGTGGAAGCCGCTCTGCTCGCGCGCGAGCACGCGAAGGCCGAGGTTGATCTTCGCGTGCGCGATGGTCCGCGCGCTCGCCGTCGTCATCCCTCCCTCTCGTCCCGCGGCGAGGCGAGCGATGCGGTAGGGGCGGGGGCCGCCTCACCCCCGTTGTCCGCGGGAGGCGACTGGCGCAGCTCGCTGAGGTGCAAGCCGAGCCGTCCCACGTAGTAGATGCCGATGAGGGTGATCGGGATGAAGGTGAGGATGTGGAACCCGATCGCCCAGCTCGTGGCGAGCGCGGGGTCCACGCCGTAGAGGCGGAGCCCCTGCTGCCCGAGGTACTCGAAGATGCCGAAGAACCCCGGCGCGCTCGGCGCCGCGACGCCGATCGCGATGAGCCCTTGCAGGAGGAGCGCCGCGCTGAACGGCGCCGTGATCCCCACCGCTTTGAAGCCGAGCCAGAACGCGAAGGCGTTCAGGAGCCAGTGCGCGACGGTCCAGCCGAGCACCGCCGCGAAGCGCCCGGGGTGCCGGAGCACACTCAGCCCCGAGGCGAAGGCCAGCAGCACTTCGCGCCCGCGCTGCTCGAAGCGCGGCGCCACGCGTCGCGCGAACATCTCGTAGAGCGTGATCGCGCGCTGCGGGAAGAAGACGATCGCGTAGAGCACGACCGCCACCGCGCCCAGGAACACCGCTCCGCTCCCGATCCACGTCGTCACGGGCTGTCCGGCGATACGCATGGCGCGCGGGAACGCGGGATCCAGGAGGGCGAGGAGCATGAGCGCGAGCACCACGAACGCGTCAAACATCCGGTCCACCGCGAGCGACGCGAACGCGGCGGAGAAGGAGATGCGGCGCGTCTCGCGCGTGAGCGCGTACGCACGCGCGACTTCGCCGGCGCGGGCGGGGACGACGTTGTTCACCATCATCCCGATCGCTGTCGCACGCCAGAGCATCCCGAGGGGGAGGTGGAGCGCGACGGGGTCGAGGATCGTGCGCCACCGGCGGGCGCGGAGCGGGAAGATCAGCGTCCCGGCGACGGCGGTGGCGAGAAAGAGGAGCAGGTTCGATTTGCGGAGGTGCTCCTCGACCGACCGGAGCTCCACGTTGTGCAGCGTCCAGGCGAGAAACCCGACGCTCAGCGCGATGCCGAGCGCGTTTCGCCAACGATTCTTCATCGCAGTGCGCGGTTAGTCGAGGAGGGCGAGGTCGATGAGATCGAACAGCTCCTGCACCGCCTCGCGCGAGGGGGTCGCCCCCGGGCGGAGGAGCTCCTGCCGCAGCTCCGCGGCGCGCTGGAGCGCGGCGCGCCCGCGGTAGAGGAGGGTGTCGATCGGCACGATGGTCTCGTCGGGGAGGACGGCCGGCTGGCTGAGCGGGGTCTTCTCCAGCTCGCGGAATCCGGCGAGCCCGTCCTGCAGGTACGCGTGCAGCTCGCGCCCGGTGGGGGTGCGGATCGGCTCGCGCGTGGGCGGCGGCTCCTGGGTAGGGGG
>JADGGM010000711.1 GCA_019689955.1 Gemmatimonadaceae bacterium | reverse complement strand
CTCTCCGCCCCGCCCTCTCTTGACGCCTCGGCCCTCGTTTTGTATATAGCCAATTGGCTATGCACACGAAACGCAAACGGAGACGCCCCGCCGCCCCCGATCGCCTGAGCGCCATCTTCGGCGCGCTGGCCGATCCCACGCGACGGGCGATCCTCGATCGGCTCCGGGTTCGGAGCCACACGGTCACCGAGCTGGCGGAGCCGTTCCAGATGACGCAGCCCTCGATCTCCAAGCACCTGAAGGTGCTGGAGCGCGCGGGGCTGGTCGTGCGCGGCAAGGACGCGCAGCTCCGCCCGCGCGCCCTCGACGCGGCCCCGCTCCAGGAGGCGAACGCGTACCTCGAGCAGTTCCGGGCGATCTGGGAAGCGCGCCTCGACCGCCTCGTGCACTATGTCGGGAAGTTGCAGTCGGACCGATGAGCGCCGCATGACCTTTCTTTCGACGGGACATCATCGATGACACGTTTCGCACTCGCCGCCGCCGTCACCGCCACGGTGCTCGCCGCGAACACTGCGGCCGCGCAGCAGCCTCGGGACCTGACGCCGTACTTCATGACCGATCGCGCCGCCGAGGTGGCGCTGGCGCGCAGCGCGGCCCCCGCAGCGGTCTCCGACTCGGCCACGGTGCTCGTCCTCACACGCACGGGGTTCGTGGAGGCCGCCCGCGGCACGAACGGCTTCACCTGCCTCGTGCTCCGCTCCTTCTCCGGCCGTCTCGACGACCCCACGTTCTGGAACCCGCGCGTCCGCGCACCCATTTGCTTCAACCCACCGGCCGTGCGCACGGTGCTCCCGCCGATGCTGACGATCGCCGAATGGGTGCTCAGCGGATCGAGCGCGACGGAGCTCGCCGCGCGGATCAGGCGCGCGTTCGCGACGCACGAGTTCCCGATGCCGGCCCCGGGCGCGATGGCATACATGCTCTCATCGCAGCAATATCTCCTCGACGACAATCCCCATTGGCTGCCGCACCTGATGCTCTTCTACGACAAGTCGCTCCCCGCGTCCGCGTGGGGTGCCGGCGGCCCGGCGGCACCCGTGATCGACGCCTCGGCGGGGGACACGGTCGTCCCGGTGCAGACGCTGCTCGTCCCGGTGCGCCGGTGGTCCGACGGTACGCTGGCCCTTCGATCCGCCGACCACCAGTAGGGACCGATGATCTCCCACGACACCACGTCGCTCGTCGAGCGCCCCTCGGATCGCGAGGTCATCTTCGTCCGCCTGATCGACGCGCCGCCGGACGTGATCTGGAAAGCGTGGAGCGACGTGCGGCACCTGCACGAGTGGTGGGGCCCCGCCGGCTTCACGACCACGACGTACGAGTTCGACTTCGTCCCCGGCGGCGTGTGGCGCCACACCATGCACGGGCCGGACGGGACGGACTACCCGAACGTCATCATCTTCCGTGAGATCGATCCGCCGTCGCGGCTCGTCTACGAGAACCGCTGGGATCTTCCCGGCGCGCCGGTCGACTTCACGGTCGTCGTGACGCTGGTGGCCGAGGGGGAGAAGACGCGGCACTCGCTCCACATGACCTTCCGCGACGCCGCGGCGTTCAAGACGGCCGTCGAGCGCTACGGCGTCCTCGACGGGGGCGTGCAGACGTTCGAGCGACTCGCGCGGCGCGTGGCGAGCCGGTAGGCGAGCGCGCCGAACCGCGCAGCGTCCCCACCGGCCCAATCGGTCGCCCGCGCCACAGACGCA
>JADGGM010000710.1 GCA_019689955.1 Gemmatimonadaceae bacterium | reverse complement strand
TCCCGCACGACAGCGTGGCCCTCGACTTCGCCTGGTCGTTCACCCCGCCCCCTTCCCCATCGGATGGCCGCGAGGGGCGCGAGGATCACCTCTACTTCATCGGCTACTGGTACCCGCAGGTCGCCGTGTACGATGACGTGAACGGCTGGGTGACCGACCCGTACCTCAACGGCGCGGAGTTCTACATGGACCCGGCCGACTACGATGTGCGGATCACGGTGCCGCACGGCTGGGTGGTCGGCGCCACGGGCACGCTCGTCGACAGCGCCGCCGTGCTCTCCCGCCAGACGCGCGAGCGCCTCGCCCGCACGCGCCGCTCGCGGGAGGTGGTGCACGTGATCACGGCCGACGACTGGCGCACGGGGAACGCGTTCGCGCCGGGACGCGGCCCCGCCACCTGGCACTTCACGGCGACCAACGTCCGCGACTTTGCCTGGGGGACGAGCGACCGCTACGCGTGGGACGCGACGATCGCGCTCGTCCACGATTCCGCGCGCGGCACGACCGACACGGTGGCGATCAACAGCTTCTTCCGCCTGCACCCGGCGGCCGCCGCGTGGCCACTCGGCGCCGCGCGCTTCACGCGCGATGCGATCGAGCAGATGTCGGCCTACCTCTGGCCGTACCCGTACCCGCAGATGACGTCGATGGAAGGGGTGCTCGAGAGCGGCGGGATGGAGTACCCGATGATGACGATCATGCAGCCGTGGGCCGACACGCTCTCCCTCGCCGGCGACCTGATGCACGAGACCGGGCACATGTGGTTCCCGATGCAGGTCGGCTCGAACGAGACGCGCCACCCGTGGATGGACGAGGGGCTCACGCAGTTCGACGTTGCGCAGGGGATGCGCGTGCTCTACGGCGAGGCGCGCGCGGGAGGGCGCCCCAACGACTCGGAGCAGGGGCAGCGCCGCCTCTACCTCGAGGCCGCGCGCGCGGGGCACGATGCGCCGCTCATGCAGCTCGGCGACCTCTTTCCGCAGGACCTGTATTTCATCATGTACTACGACAAGACCGCGCAGGTCCTCGCCGCGCTGCGCGCCGTCGTCGGCGCCGACGCTTTTCACCGCGCGTACCGCGAGTTCGGCCGCCGGTGGCTGTGGCGCCACCCGGAGCCGGAAGACTTCTTCAACACGTTCGACGACGTGACCGGGCGCGACCTCTCCTGGTTCTGGGAGAGCTGGTTCTACGAACCCTGGTCGCTCGACCAGGCGATCGCCGCGGTGCAGGATGAGACGGACTCGGTCGCGATCACGATCGAGGACCGCGCCCTCGCCCCGATGCCCGTCCGCCTCGCGGTGACGCGCGCCGATGGCACGGTGGAACGCGTCGACGTCCCGGTGGACGTCTGGCTCCACGGCGCGCGGCGGTACACCGTGCGTGTCGCGCGCACCCCCGAGGTGGAGCGGGTGGAGATCGACCCCGAGGGCGCGTTCCCCGACCTCGACCGCACGAACCAGGTCTGGACGCGGTCCGCGGCGCAGCAGTAGCCGCAGGCCGCGTCCAACCGCGGCGAGATCGGCTCCCGCTTGCCAACAATCGAACAACCGTTAGTTTTTATAAACGGGTACGATTCAGGCCCGTTCCATGGACTTCGGGATGTCCGCTCTCGCTCGTCGCTCTCGACGCCCTCGATCAGCGCCCGCGCCGCACCGTGGTGGCGGGGCGCTTCCCGCGCGCGCGGCCGCGGGCCGCGGGGGCGGGGG
>JADGGM010000709.1 GCA_019689955.1 Gemmatimonadaceae bacterium | reverse complement strand
CACCCCCCTCCCCGGGCGGGCGGGCCACGTCACCGCGAGCGTCGAGCCCTAGACGCCCCGCGCGCCGCGGCGCGCGATCACGCGCCCGTGCTCCGCTCGCGCGCCGTGGGGAGACACTCGTTCGCCTGCAGCTCCGGCGGCGCGTTCGGCTTCACGCGCACGCTCTTCGCCGGGATCCCCACGTTCACGTGGTACGGGCGCACGTCCTTCGTGGCCACGGCCATCGCCCCGACCATCGCGTTGCAGTTCACGTGCACCCCGGCCAGCACCGTCGCGTGGTACGTGATCCGCACGCCGTCGTCGATCCGCGTCACCGCGTTCGTGACGTCGCGCTGCTCCACGATGCTGTGCGTGTGGCTGTAGATGTTCGCGTAGTCGGAGATCGACACCTTGTTCCCCAGCACGATCCCCCCGCGGTCGTCGAGCAGCACGTGGCGGTGCACCACCACGTCGTCGCCGACCTCCATGTTGTAGCCGAACGAGAACTCCACGTGCTGGAACGCCTTGAAGTTCTCCCCGCACCGCTTGAAGATGAGCGGCGCCAACAGCCGCCGCAGCTTCACCCCCAGCTCCACGTTCTGCCCGCCGAGCGGGGTGCGGTCGAAGCTGTACCAGAGCCAGAGCAGCGGCTTGATCGGCTGGAACTTCGCGTCGTCGCACTCGGCGTAGTATTCCGGCTCGAGCGTGATGTTGCGCGGGTCGAGCGCGAGCAGCGCCGCGCGCGTGCCGAGCGGCAGCGCGGGATCTTCCACCGCCGTCTCCCAGTTCGCGGCGTATTCCGGGTAACAGATCTCGCACAGCGCGCGCCGGCAGATGACGTTCCGGTCGATGTCGGTCGCCGTGAGCTCGTGGGCGAGCTGCTCGAGCCACGCGTCGAAGACCGAAGTCCCCGGCCGGCTCGGGAGGGTGCGCAATGGGAGGTACGCCATGGTCGCGGGTCGGTGGTGGTGATGACGCAGGGACGGACGCTCTACCGAACAACTAACACATTGCGGGGCGCGACGGAACAACCCGCCTCCCGCTTCTCCCCCCTCAGGGGCGCGCCGCGGCCCGCGACCGCACGAGCGCGCGCTCCCGCTCGATGATGGGGATCACCGCGCCCCAGTCCGTGGTCTCGCGCGATTCCACGCGGATCGCGAGCGGCTGGTTGGGGTTGATCCCGCCCGCGAACACGTAGATCGCGCTCTGCACCTGCCGCTGCCCCACCGTCTCCTCGCCGAACCCGGCCGTGAGCGGGATGACGTCCAATGGCCGGAAATCGCGTCCACCGCTCAGCACGTCAACGTCGCGCGCCGTGAAGCGGGCGTCGGGCGCGAGGCCGAAGAACGACACATACCACAAGCTCGGCCGCTCCACCCCCACCCGCTGCGCCGATCGCACGATTGCGTCGCGATGCCCGTCGCGCAGCTCCCGCAACGCGCGGTACGAGTCCGGGGAGAGGAGGCGGATCACCGACT
Organism: Gemmatimonadaceae bacterium; assembly: GCA_019689955.1. Taxonomy (GTDB): domain Bacteria; phylum Gemmatimonadota; class Gemmatimonadetes; order Gemmatimonadales; family Gemmatimonadaceae; genus JADGGM01. The sequence goes on along the minus strand of JADGGM010000709.1, from coordinate 254 downwards.
CGTCGAGCGGCATGAGGCGCACGAGGACGAGCGGGAGGCGCACCGACACGGAGAGATCCTCCTGCCGGAGCGAGCCGTACCCCGGCGGGATGTCGCCGAGCCTCGTGGTGTCCCCCACGGTCGTGACCGCGACCGGCGTGACGCCGCTCTCCCCGGCGTGTCCCGCTCCCCCCGCCGTGGAGCTGCACCCGGCCACGAGCGCTCCCGCCGCCGCGACGGCCGCGGCGCCGGCGCGCCCGCTCCTCGTCGCCGCC
>JADGGM010000027.1 GCA_019689955.1 Gemmatimonadaceae bacterium | reverse complement strand
CGCCCGCCCCGAGCCCCTCCACCTTGCTCTCCACCGACTCGAGCGCCGTCTGCATGATGATCGGGATGAACGGCAGCGACCGGTCCGCCTTGATCCGGCGCGCCACTTCGTGGCCGCCGAGGCGCGGCATCATCACGTCCAGCAGGATCAGGTCCGGCGGCGACTGGACCACGAGCGCCAGCGCCTCCTCCCCGTCCATCGCGTACTCCGTCGCGTACCCCTTGGCTTCGAGCCGAGCCCGAATCACCTCGATGTTGTCGGGGTGGTCATCGACAATGAGAACCCGCGGGGGCCGCGCTACATCACCGTCCATCTCCCCGTCCAATGAACTTCTCCACCTCGCTCACGACCGCCTTCGGCTCGCACGGCTTGGCCAGGTAGCTGTCGCACCCCACCTCCATCGCCTTCTCCCGGTCCGAGGCCAGCGCGTGCGCCGTGAGCGCAATGATCGGGATCTGTCGCGTCTCCGGATCCCGCTTCAGCACCTGCGTCGCTTCCCACCCGTCGATCACCGGGATCGAGATGTCCATCAGAATGAGATCGGGCTTCTCCGCACGGGCCTTGGCGATCCCTTCCTCGCCGTTCAGCGCCTCCATCACGCGGTACCCGAAATGCTGGAGAATGGTGGAATAGACGATGCGGTTGTCCTCGTTGTCCTCCACCAGCAACACGGTCTTACCCATGGTGTTCATGCATCCCCTCACGCAACTGGAGCGCGGTTCCCGGCGAACGGTCCACCCGGACTGGCGAACGATGCGGCTTCACATGGTAACCTGGCAGACGCTGCGAGCGGGACCCCGGTGTACAGCGCGTGGCGGATTCCATGGGAACCCCGTCGGATCCGACGGCCGACTGGAAGGGTGCTGGCGCTCTCACCAATCCGCAAGTTTCTTACCAGTTGGCCGCCGCTGAAGGCGACCGAGCAGGAGGGACGTAGCCCATGCCCCGCTCCACACCGTTCTCCCGTGAGCGCGCGCGCCACGCCGCGCGCCACTTCGTCGGCCGGCGCTCCCGGTCGCTCGACAACGGCCCCCATGCAGGAGCAGAGTCCATGCGTCGACACGACAGCTACGAGGAATCCACCGACTGGCGCCAGCTCGGCGCATTCGCCGCCGGCATCGCCCTCGGCCTCGCCCTGGGCGCGGGCGCGGCCCTCCTCTTCGCCCCCCGAACCGGCGAGGAGACGCGCGAGCTCCTCGGCGAGCGCGCCCGCCGCCTCGGCGGCCAGATGACCGACCGCTGGGACGACCTCCGCCACGACGCCGAGCGCGCCGTCCGCCGCAGCCGCCGTAAGCTCCGTCGCGGGCTCACCCGCTCGCGCTGGGCCGTCGAAGACGTCGCCGACCGGCGGTGATCCCCCGCGGAGAGGACGGACCATGGGCGGTTCGTCCCATCTCCGCGCGTCGATCACATCTTGTCCAGGTCGGTCTGCGCCTGCTTCTTGTAGAACTTGTCGTTGTAGTCCAGCTCCTGGCCGTTCACCACCGCCTCGAGCTCCGCCCGCGCCCGCTCCTTGTCGCCGCGCGCGTTCCGGTCCCGGTAGATCTCCCCCAGGTCCAGGTGGTGGACCAGACGCTTGGGGTCGTGCTGCACCGAGCGCTCCATGTACACCACCGCCGAGTCCCAGCTCGCCTGGTCGAACACCCCGCCCCCCAGGAAGTTCTTCGCGAAGAAGCGCGAGAACCCGCTGAGCCGCATGATCTCCGCGTTCCACCGCCCCATCACGTGCAGCGCGCCTGCGTGTACGGAGTCGTACTGAAGCGCCGCCAGCGCCTCGCTGCGGATCTGCTTCGCGTACTTCACCCGCTCTTTCTTCCCCACCGAGAGCGCCACACGCCCCAGCGCGCGCGCGAGCGTGAAGTGCCCCTCGGCGTCGTCCGGTTTGACGGCCACCGCGCGTTCGGCATACTGCCGCCCTTCGGCGTAGTACTCCTTCTGCTTCGCCTTGTCCGGTTCGAACTCGCCCAGGTCGACCGCTTCGCGCGAGGCTTTCCAGAGCGCCTCGTAGTTGTTCGAGTCGAGGGCGATGGCCTCCTTGTAGTGTGCATACGCCTCCGGCGCGCGGAGCGCGGCGTGGGCGCTGTCCCCTTTCGCGATGTGATCCGCTGCGGTCTGCGCCAGTCCAGCGCGAGCGCCGAGCACGAGGACGAGACCAGCGGCGAGGTAGCGCGCGAGCATGGAAACTCCGACATTGGGGTTCGGTCACGGAAGGCGCGGCCCTGGGCCGCCGCCTCACGGCGGGCTCTCCGCCGACATGGGAGAAATACGCCAACCACCGATTAATGCTCGCACATCGGCTGATCGAGCGCAAACGCGACGGAGGGCGCATCGAGCCGGGGGAATGGCGCGCCCTCATCGGCGCCTATGCGGCCGGCCACATCCCCGACTACCAGATGGCCGCCTTCCTCATGGCCGCCTACCTCCGTGGCCTCGACCGCGCGGAGACGGTCGCCCTCACCGACGCGATGCTCGCCAGCGGCGCCGCCTTCGACCTCGCCGCACTCGCCCCCGCGCGCGTCGACAAGCACTCCACCGGCGGCGTCGGCGACAAGGTCTCCCTCGTCCTCGCCCCTCTCGTTGCCTCCCTCGGTGTCGTCGTGCCGATGATGTCCGGGCGCTCCCTCGGCCACACCGGCGGGACCCTCGACAAGCTCGAAGCCATCCCCGGGATGCGCACCGACCTCTCCCTCGCCGCCGCGCGCGCGCAGCTCGAGCGCGTGGGGTGCGTCCTCATGGGACAGACCGACGAGATCGCCCCCGCGGACCGCCGCCTGTACGCCCTCCGCGACGCCACCGCGACCGTCGAGTCCGTCCCCCTCATCGCCGCGAGCATCATGAGCAAGAAGCTCGCGGAGAGCCTCACCGGGCTCGTGCTCGACATCAAGCGCGGCTCCGGCTCCTTCCTCCCCGACCTCGAGCGCGGGCTCGAGCTCGCGCACACCATGATCGCGATCGCCGCGGACCGCGGGTGCGAGACGGTCGCCCTCATCACGGCGATGGACCGCCCCCTCGGCCGCGCGGTCGGCAACGCGCTCGAGACCGAGGAGGCGATCCACGCGCTGCGCGGCGAAGGACCCCCGGACCTCATGGCCGTCACCTACGCGCTCGGCGCCGAGATGCTCGTGCTCGGCGGCGCCGCCGCCACGCGCGACGAGGCGCGCCGGCGGATGGAGGTCGCCATCTCGTCGGGGCGCGCGGCGGAGAAGATGCAGGCGATCATCGAGGCGCAGGGCGGGAACCCCGCCGTGGTCGACGACCCGGCGGTCCTCCCGCAGGCCGAGGCGTGCGAGCTGTACGAGGCCCCGCGCAGCGGCTTCGTCGCCCGCGTGGAGCCGCGCGCGGTCGGACGCGGCGTGATCGCGCTCGGCGGCGGACGGACGCGCATGGAGGACACCGTGGACCCCACCGTCGGCTTCGTCATCACCGTGAAGCCCGGCGACTGGGTGAACGCCGGCGAGCCGCTCGCCACCGTGTTCGCGCGCGACGACGCCGGGATCGCCGCCGGGCGCGCGGCGCTCGCCGACGCGATCCGCATCGCGGACGAAGCCGAGCACCCACTCCCGCTCATCTCGCACCGCATCACCGCCGCCGGCGCGACCCGCTACGAGCCGAACGACGACCCGCCCGCGCCGTGACCCGCGCGCCGGATGCGCGAAGGGCGCCCGGCATTGTGTGTGCGGTGCACGTGCAGTACGATGGAAATGTCTTGCGACGCGAGCCGAAGAAGGAGTGAACGATGGGCGATCCCACACAGTTGCACCTGAGCCGCCGCGAGCGGCAGATCATGGACGCGATCTACCGCCTCGGCCGCGCGACCGAGGCCGAGGTCCTCGAGCGGCTCCCCAGCCCACCGAGTCCCTCCGCCGTACGCGCCATGCTCCGCATCCTCGAGGAGAAGGGGTACATCCGGCAGACCGATGACGGCGGCCGCACGGTGTACACCCCCATCGTGGCGCGGGAGAAGGCCCGCCGCTCCGCGTTGCAGCATCTCGTGAAGACGTTCTTCGATGGGTCCACCGAGCACGCCGTGGCCGCGCTCCTCCGATCGGGGGAGCGGCTGAGCGAAGAAGAGCTCGACCGGCTCGCGCAGCTCATCGAACAAGCCAAGCAGGCGGGGCGGTGAGGTGATTGCCGCCGCGACGCTCCTGCCGTCGCTCGACCTGGGCCGCACGGTGCTCGATGCGCTCCTCGAGACCACCGTCCGCGGCTCCCTCCTCTTGCTGGCGGCCGCCGGGCTGACGGTGGCGCTCCGGCGCGCGTCGGCCGCGTTCCGGCACCTCATCTGGACCCTCGCCGTGGGCGGCGTGCTCGTGCTCCCCGCGCTCTGGCTCGCGCTCCCGCGGTGGCGCGTCCCCGTACGCGTCCCGCCGGCCGCCGTCGAGGCGGCGGTGTCGACCATCCACGCGCCGGCCATCGCGCGCGGCGTCGTGCGCCGCGAGGCGGAGGAGGTGCTGCCGAGCGAGACGCGCCCGGCCCTGCGCCGCTCGGCCGCGAGCCGCATCGTCGGCGACGACCTTCTCGTCGCCCTCTGGCTCATCGGCGTGCTGGCCTTGCTCGCGTGGCTCGCCGTCGGGCGCGTCACCGTGCGCATCCTGGCGTGCCGCGCCGTGCCGCCGGCGGAACCGGGCTGGAGCGAGCTCGCCGCGCAAGTCGCCGCGGAGCTCGGTATCCGCCGCACCGTGCGCCTGCGCGTGAGCGATCGGGTCGGCGTCCCCGTCACCTGGGGCGTCTTCCGCCCGACCGTGCTCCTCCCCACGGCCGCGCACCTGTGGCCCGCCGAGCGGATGCGGATGGTGCTCCTCCACGAGATGGCGCACGTCCGCCGCCTCGACGCGCTCACGCAGGCGCTCGCGCAGATGTGCCAGGTGCTGTGCTGGTTCAACCCGCTCGTGTGGCTCGCGGCCCATCGGATGCGCGTGGAGCGCGAGCGCGCGTGCGACGACCGCGTGCTCGCACACGGCACGCTCGCCTCGAGCTACGCCCGCGATCTCCTCGAGATCGCGCGGGCCGGGATGGCCGCGCACCCGCGGATCATCGCCGCCCTCGCGCTCGCCTGCCGCACGGAGCTCGAGGGGCGGATGCTCGCGATCCTCGACGAGCACCAGCGCCGCACCGGCGTTCGTCCGCACACCGGCGCTGCGATGGCCACCGTCGCGGCCGGGCTGGTCCTCCCGCTGGCGACGGTCCAGGTCGTCCCCAAGCCGTCGTCGGGGCCCGCGTCCGGCTCGCGGGTGGAGCCCGCGCTGCACGCGGGCCCGCGCGTCGGAGACGCCGCCCTGGCCGCGGCGCACCCCCCCGCGCTCCCGCGCTTCGCCCCCCCGAACGCCGCGGCCACGATGATCGCCGTCGCGCGCACCGCGGCGGCCGTGCGCTCGGAGACCGATCGCGCGACGCTGCTCGTCGCGCTCGCCGCGCGCGCACCGCTCGACCCGGCCGTGTTCGACGAAGTGCTCCATGCCGCGGCCACGCTGCACAACGACCGCAACCGTCAGCGTGTGCTCGCCGCCGTTGCCGCGCGAGCCCCGCTGCCGCGCAGCACGCAGCAGCGCCTCGTCGAGCAGATCGACGCCATCGCCTCCGAGACCGGCCGCTCGCGGCTCCTCGCCGTGCTCGCCGCGCGCGGCACGCTCCCCGATGGCGCTCCCCCGGCCGGCCGCGACAAGGGCGCGCCCGCGTCGGTCCAGTGACCACCGCGGCGTGTGGGGTCAGCACCACGCGCCACCGCGATCGCTCAGTTCTCGTCGTCCCCCGATCGATGCGCGCGCTCGCCGGCTTTGCGCTGCGTCACCACCGCCCCGTCGTCGCCTCTGTCGCCCGGCGCGCTGCCCGTGACCTGCCCCTGCGTGTACGCGCTCGCCGCGCCGTAGCGGTAGACGAGCTGGCCGCCGCTGTGCCCGACGCGGACCGCCATCACGATGAGCACGGCCGTTCCGGCCGTTGCCGCCACGCGCGCGACGCGGCCGACGACTCCCCCGGCGAGCCCGGCGGCGGTGATCGCCAGGAGCCCTCCCGAGAGGACGAGGAAGAGCTCGGCGCCCTCCTCATGCGTCTCGAACGGCTGGTGGGCGACGACGGGCTCGACCCGTTCCTCCTCCGCCTCCCCGGTCTGCACGGCGACCCACGCGCTCAGTGCGAGCGCCGCCGACAGGGCAACCGGGATCGCCCAGGCCCGGCGCGCGCGCGCCCCCCGCTTGATCGCCCAGAGCGCGCCTCCGGCGAACAGCGGCAGCAGGAAGACGAGCACCAGCGGGAAGTGTACGATGGCTGGATGCAATGGATTCGGTAACATGAGATGCGCTCGCTGCGAGATGTGCCCGTATACTGTGCCCCCCCGCGCCCCCGGTGTATCCGACGTTTGCCTGATTCGGTGCGCGGCTTTCGACGACACTGCCCTCTTTCCGATGACTCCGGCAAATGACGGATGACGACATCCTGAACGGTGGCAGCGAGCGCACGCTTCGCTGGCTCCTGGCCGTGCTCCTCCTCGCCATCGTCGTCGGGGGCACGGTGGACTTCGTGCTCGACGCGCCCGCCACTCTGTGGTCGGGGCACGCGCTCTACGAGCTGGCGATGATCGCCGGCGCCCTGGTGGGGGCGGTGCTCCTCTGGCACGGCTGGTGGCGGACCGAGCGCTCGCTCGCCGAGACGCGCCGCGCGCTCGAGTCGCACCGCGCCGAGCGCGATGCCTGGCGCGCGAGCGCGCAGCTCGCGCTCGAGGGGTTGGGTCAGGTGATCGACGAGCAGTTCCGGAGGTGGGCGCTCACCCCGACCGAGCGCGAGATCGCGCTCCTCCTGCTCAAGGGGCGGAGCCACAAGGAGATCGCCTACACCACGGGGCGGAGCGAGCGGACGGTGCGCCAGCACGCGGTCGCGATCTACCAGAAATCGGGGCTCGGCGGGCGAGCCGAGCTGGCGGCGTTCTTCCTGGGCGACCTCGCGCTCCCCGAGGGCGCGCGAACGGCGGGGGAGGGGCGCTGACGATGACGGAGGCTGAACCGGTCCGCGGCCCTTGCCATCTGCGCTGTCATGTAACATCATATGTTGCATGAAACGCAACAGCCGGCTCTCCGGGGTCCTCCACGTGCTGCTCCACATGGCGGAGCGCGACGGCCCCGTGACGTCCGAGGTGCTCGCGAACGTGATGGACACCAACCCGGTCGTCATCCGGCGGATCCTCGCGGGGCTCCGCGACGCCGGGTACGTCCGGTCGGAGAAGGGGCACGGCGGCGGGTGGACGCTCGCCTGCCGGTTGTCGGAGGTGACCTTGCGCGACGTGTACACGGCGCTCGGCTGCCCCCCGCTGCTCGCCATCGGAAACCGGACCGAGACCCCCGGCTGCGTCGTCGAGCAAGCCGTGAACGCCGCCCTCGGGCAGGCGTTCGACGAGGCGGAGGCGCTCCTCCTCGCGCGCTTCGGGGAAGTGACGCTGGCCAGGCTGCACGCGGACGTGCACGGCCGGCTCGTCGTTCGGAGCCGGCGCCACCAGCGGAGGCACACGCATGCATTGTGACGCCATCATCATCGGCGGGAGCTTCGCCGGATTGTCCGCCGCGATGTATCTCGCGCGGGGGAGACGGTCGGTCTGCATCGTCGATGCCGGTGCGCCGCGGAACCGCTTCGCGGCCCACTCGCACGGCTTCTTCGCGCACGACGGAAGCGAGCCCGCCACGATGCTCGCCACCGCGCGAGCGCAGGTCGCGGCGTATCCCACGACGACGTTTGTCGAGGGCGAGGCGGTGCGCGCGGCGCGGGACGGCGACGGGTTCTCCGTCCGGCTGGCGACGGGTGAGGTGCATCACGGCGCCAGGCTCATCCTCGCCTTCGGCATCTCGGACGAGCTTCCCGCGATCCCGGGTCTGGCGGAGCGGTGGGGCACGTCCGTGCTCCACTGCCCGTACTGCCACGGCTACGAGCTCAGCGGGCGGCGGCTCGGCGTCCTGAACACGTCGCCCACGTCGATGCACCAGGCGATGCTGATCTCGGAGTGGGGGCCGGCGACGCTCTTTCTGAACGGCGCACCGGAACCCGATGCGGCGACGCGTGCCCAGCTACACCGCCGTCGCGTGGCGATCGAGCCGGCGCCGGTGCGAGCCCTCCTCGGCACCGGCGCCCAGCTCTCCGCGGTCGAGCTGTCCGACGGGCGAACCGTGGACGCGGATGCGATCTATCTCAGCCCTCGTAATCGGCTGAACAGCGACATCGCGCAGCAGCTCGGCTGTGCAACGGACGAGGCGCCCCTGGGCACCATCGTCCGAACGGATGACGTCCGGATGACCACCGTCCCCGGCGTCTTCGCGGCGGGCGACATCGTCCGTGCCACACACACCGTGGCGTGGGCGAGCGCCGACGGGGTCACGGCGGGTCTCGCGGCGCACCGTTCCCTCGTGTTTTAGCGCCGCGCCTCATCGACGAGTCGGCTGGCGGCTCGGGCGAGATCGCTCGCGTCGATGGCGGGTGCGGGGCAGCACGACAAAGGGCTCAGGGAGTCCCTGAGCCCTTCGTCGTGCTGGGAAGCCGTCGTGCGTTCGTGGAGGCGTCCGTCGATCAGATATCCAGGTTTCTCACGAACTTCGCATTCGACTCGATGAACACGCGCCGCGGCTCCACGTCGTCGCCCATGAGCATCTGGAAGATCTCGTCGGCCAGGACCGCGTCTTCCATGTCCACCTTGAGCAGCGTGCGCCGCTCGGGGTTCATGGTGGTCTCCCAGAGCTGCGCCGCGTTCATCTCGCCGAGCCCCTTGTAGCGCTGGATGATGACGTTGCCCTTGCCGTCGCCGTTGCCGAGTCGCTTGGCGTAGCTGTCGCGTTCGGCCTCGTCGTACGCGTAGTACTCCTCCTTCCCCTTGGCCACGCGGAAGAGCGGCGGCTGCGCGATGTAGACGTAGCCGGCGTCGATCAGCTCGCGCATCTGGCGGAAGAAGAACGTGAGGAGCAGGGTCCGGATGTGCGCGCCGTCCACGTCGGCGTCGGTCATGATGATGATCTTGTGGTAGCGCGCCTGGTCGAGCTGGAAGTCCTCCTTGATCCCCGTGCCGATGGCCGTGATGATCGTGCGGATCTCCTCGTTGGAGAGGACCTTGTCGATGCGGGCCTTTTCCACGTTGATGATCTTGCCGCGGAGGGGGAGGATCGCCTGGAACTCGCGCTGCCGTCCCTGCTTGGCCGAGCCGCCGGCGGAGTCGCCCTCGACGAGGTAGAGCTCGCACAGCGCCGGGTCGGTGAGGGAGCAGTCGGCGAGCTTCCCGGGCAGGATCCCGCCGTCGAGCGCCGACTTCTTGCGCGTGAGGTCGCGCGCCTTGCGCGCCGCCTCGCGTGCCCGCGCCGCGGAGACGGCCTTCTCGACGATCGCGTTCGCCGAACGCGGGTGCTCCTCGAGGTACGCGGAGAGGTACTCGTTGACCACGCTCCGGACCGCGCTCTCCGCCTCCGAGTTGCCGAGCTTCGTCTTCGTCTGCCCCTCGAACTGCGGCTCGCGCACCTTCACCGAGAGTACCGCCGTGAGCCCCTCGCGCACGTCGTCCCCGGTGAGGGAGAAGTCGGCCTTCTTGAGGAAGTTCCCCTTCTGCGCGTACTGGTTCACCACGCGCGTGAGCGCGGCCTTGAACCCCGTGAGGTGCGTCCCTCCCTCGTGCGTGTTGATGTTGTTCACGAAGGAGTGGACGTTCTCGCTGTAGTCCGAGTTGTACTGGATCGCCAGCTCGATCCCGATGTCGTCGCGCTCCGTCTCGAAGTAGATCACGTCGGAGTGGAGCGGCTTCCGGTTCGCGTTCAGGTGGGCCACGAACTCCTTGAGCCCCCCTTTGGCGTGGAAGGTCTCCTCCTTCTCCTGCTTCTCGCGCTCGTCCCTGAGGACGATCGTGATCCCCTTGTTGAGGAAGGAGAGCTCCCGCAGGCGCGCGGCGAGCGTCCCGTAGTCGTACGTCAGCTCGGTGAAGACCGTGGGGTCGGGCTTGAACCAGATCGTGGTGCCCACGTCGTTCTTCGCCACCTTCCGCAGCGTCTTGAGCTTGGTCGTGGTCTGGCCGCGGGCGAAGTCCATGTAGTATTCCTGCCCGTCGCGCTTGATCCACACCTTGAGCTGCTCGGAGAGCGCGTTCACCACCGAGACGCCCACGCCGTGCAAGCCGCCCGACACCTTGTAGGTGTTCTTGTCGAACTTGCCGCCCGCGTGCAGGACGGTCATCGCCAGCTCGACCCCGGGCATCTTCTCGGTGGGGTGGATGTCGACCGGGATCCCGCGTCCGTTGTCCACGACCGTGATCGAGTTGTCCTTGTGGATCGTCACCTCGATCCGGTCCGCGAACCCGGCCAGCGCTTCGTCGATCGAGTTGTCCACCACCTCGTAGACCAGGTGGTGGAGCCCCCGCGCCGAGGTGGAGCCGATGTACATGCCGGGGCGCTTCCGGACCGCCTCCAGGCCCTTCAGTACCTGGATCTGCCCGGCATCGTATTGCGTGGGCGTGCTCGTTGTCTTGGCCATGTCCTTCCTGGAGCTGCGGGGAACGGTGGTACCAAACAAAAGCCGAATCGCCCCGTGGGGCAATCGTGTAAATGTACTCCTAAATTCGTGTAATTTCAACCATTTAGGACGCCTGGCGAGGGGGGCGGCGGACCGCTCGCCCGGCGGGGCCAGACCCCGCGGCCGGCGCCCCTGGAAAGGACGACGGCCCGGGACGGAACCGCTCCATCCCGGGCCGCCTTCACATCGCGCACGATGCGCGCCCCGTTACTGCTGGCAGGCGCCGTGCGGGTCGGGCTTCTCGTGGTCCACCACGACGCGGTGGTCGAGGTTGGCGACGTGGACCGCGATGTCGGCCACGAAGTTGGCGACGCGCGCCATGTGATCGTAGTCGATGTACTGCGGCTCGTCGGTCACCTGGTGGTAGTCCGAGTGGAGCCCGGTCGTGAAGAAGGTGATCGGGATGCCGTAGCGCGCGTACTCGTAGTGGTCGCTGCGGCAGTAGATGTTGGCCGGGTGGCCGTTGGCGTCGATCGAGTAGTCGAGCGTGAGGTTGTGCTTCCCCTCCTTGTTTACGCGCTCGATGAGGTCGCCGAGCTCGGTGGAGAGGCGCCGCGAGCCGACGAGCTGGAGGTAGCCGGCGCTCCCGTGGATCGGGGTGCCGTCCTTGGTGCGCCCGGTCTCATCGTAGCTGTCGCCGCGACCGACCATGTCCATGTTGAGCTGCGCCACGATCGAGTCGCGCGGCACGGTGGGGTGGTCGGTGTAGTACATGGAGCCGAGCAGCCCTTTCTCCTCGCCAACGTGCCAGACGAAGAGGATCGAACGCTTCGGCTTCACCTTCATGGCGGCGATCTTCTGGGCGATCTCGAGCACCGAGACGCTCCCCGAGCCGTCGTCGTCCGCGCCGTTGGAGATCGAGTCGAGCCGCGCGGTGCCGGGGTGCTTGGCGCGGAAGGCGGCGAGCTCGGCGTTCACCTGCGCCTGCTGCTCGGGGGTCGCCTGCTTCATCCCGTCGTCAGCCCCCTCGGGGCGGACGATGTGGTTCCAGATGCGAATCGAGTCGTGGTCGACGGGGTGGCTCGCGAACCCGACGTGATCGTTGTGCGCGCCGATGGCGACGTACTCCCCCTTGAGCTTGGGGTCGCTCCCGGGGATGATCCCGACCACGTTGCGCGCGGGGAACTCGATCGGCTTCACGTCGAAGGTGATGTGCGCGGCGATGGTGTTGCCGGCGGCGCCGGGGGTGAGCTGCGCGAGCGGGGTGTTGAACAGCTTCGCCGCGGCCGCGCTGCTGATCGCGAGCGCCGCGGGGCGCGCGGGGGCGCCGGGGGGCTGGTTGTCGAGGAAGGTCTGCGGACCCCGGAAGTACGCGAGGTACACCGGGGGGAGGCTGTCGAGGACGACGATGGCGATCCCCGCGGCGTGCAGGTTCTCGGCGGGGTTCCGGCGCACCATGCGCAGGCTCCGGAGCCCTTGCGACGCGCTGAAGACGACGAGCTTCCCGGCCGCCTGCTCGGGCGTCACCGTGTGCGCGCTGTCGCCCAGCTCCCCGCCGTAGACCACCTGGAGCGAATCGCTCTGGAGAGGCGCGAAGCCGATCGGGAGGAAGTCGGTGAACGGGGTGAGCGCGGTGCCGTTGACCGAGAGCGTGGGGTTCTCGGCCAGCGTGCGGGTTTTGAGCGGGATGGTCTGGAAGTACGTCCCGCTGTCGCCGGCCGGGATGAGGCCGAGCTGCTTGATCTGGCCGGCGATGTAGTCCGTGCCCTTGACGTTGCCGATCGTGCCGGCCTCGCGCCCCTGCATGGAGTCATCGGCGAAGATGTACAGCCGGGTCATGAGGTCGGCCGCGGTGATCGCGGCGGTGGTCGGACGCGGCGCGTGCGTGCGCGGGAGCGTCGTCTCCGGGAGCGGCGCCACGGCGCTCTCCGATTGCGGCGCTGGGCCGGCGGCCTGCTGCGCCGCGGCCAGCGTCGGCAGAACGAGTGCAAGGGCGACGCACGTGAGCTGGGATCGCATGGTCCTCGACGTGGTAACGTGGAGAGTGTGAGTTGGGGCGGCGCCCGGAACTCGGCGCCGGAACCAAGGAATATGCC
>JADGGM010000026.1 GCA_019689955.1 Gemmatimonadaceae bacterium | reverse complement strand
CTCTTCCCGCCCTTCACCTCCCACCCCCACCCGAAATCGCAGCTCTCCCACTCGTACGGCCCATAGCGTCCGGGGATCCCGTGCGTGTGGCTGGTCACGGCGCCGCGAGCCATCGCGGGGCTGAGGACGCCGCCCCCCCCCACGCGGTACAGCTCGAGGAGGGTGGCGACGTCGCGCACCGTGGCGAAGAGCCCGGCGTCGGCGCGGGCGAGGCGCTTGAAGTAAGGGGAGTTGTAGATCTCTGTGCGCGGGTCGGCGGCCCGGGCGGCACCCAGCTCCACGCGCGCCACGCGCGCGCCGGGGCGCGTGAGTGGGCGGAGGGTGGCGCTCGCCATCCCCGCGGGGGCAAAGGTCTCCCGGTCGAGGAGGTCGGCCACCGCCACGCCGGTCGCGCGCTCCACGACGGCGCCGAGCACCTGGAAGCCGGCGTTGCTGTAGAGCACGCGCGTCCCCGGCTGGAAGAGGAGCCCGCCGGCGAGCGTGGCGCGGACGTACTCCGCCACCGGCGCCTGCCGCGCCTCGAGCGCCTCACCCCCTGGGACGTGCTCGGGGACCCCCGCCGTGTGCGTGAGGAGCTGTGCGATCGTCACCTGTCGCGTCTCGCCGGGCGCCTCCGGGAGCGCGTCGCCCACCGTGAGCTCCAGCGACAGCGCCCCGCGCTCCACGAGGCGCAGGATCGCCGTGGCCAGCGAGGGCTTGGTGAGCGAGGCGAAGGGGAAGAGCGTTCCGGCGTCGAGCGCCCCGCCGTCGGTCGCGCTCCCCCAGTACCGCTCGGCCACGATCGCACCATCGTGCCGCACCACCGCCGCGGCGCGCGCGATGACCCCCTCGGCGATCCAGCTCCCGATGGGATCGAGCGCCGCCGCGAACGCCGGAGCGCTGGCGGTGGTCGCGGGGACGGACGCGGAGCGAGCGGGCGCGGTGCGCCCCGCCGGGTCCGTCAGAGCACCCTCCCGCGGAGCACGTCGTCCGTGCTCACCACGTTCACCTCCTGTTGCTTCCACGCGGCGAGGAGCTCGTCGACCTTCTCGGGGTGGATCGCCCTGGTGGCGTCGAGCACCAGGTGGATCGCGGGGACGCCGCGCTCCAGGAACCCCTCGATCGCGTACTTGTTGCACACGTCGAGCGCCACGCCGTACACCACGATCTCGGTGGGATCCCACACGTCCAGCAACGTCTCCGTGTTCGGGTTGGTGAACACGTCGAACCAGTGCTTGCGGAGCAACACGTCGCCGCGGTGCGCCCAGAGCGTCTGCGCGAGCTGCTCGTGCGGGATCGGGTCGGGATCGATGATGAGGGGGGAGACGAGCTGCGTCTCCTCGATCTTCTCCGCGCCGCGCGTGCCGCGCATGCAGTGCTCCGGGAACGTCTCCACGAAGTCCGGCGTCGCCGAGAGCTCGCGGTGCCCGGGGACGTGGTCGTCCGCCGAGGCGACGATGGGCACCTGCCGCTCGTGCGCGTAGCTCGTCAGGCGCCGCAGGTTCGGCCGGATCTGCTCGGCGTCCGGGACGTAGAGCTTCCCATCCGCGTCCATGAAGTCGTGCTGGGTGTCCACGTCCCAGAAGATCACCGGTCGCTTCATGCTCAGCGTTCCTTCCCTTGCGTGGCCACCGGCGTCGTCGTCCCCGTGAGCCACCCTTCGCGGACGCGGAGCTGGTCCGGGGTCGCGTTCGGCATCTCCTCCACGACGTACTCGCGTTCGTCCCCCGTCGTGCGCACCGTGACCGTGAGCCCCGCGAGGGCGAGCGTCTGGGTGAAGGGGAGGTCCTCCACCCCACCGACATACCGCTCGAACCACTCGTGGAGGTCCGCCCCCGCCGCCGCGCTCACCGCGCGCTCGACGTCCCCTTCGGTGTAGCCGCGCCCTTGCAGGTAGTAGCTCACGGTCGTGGTGTCCCACGTGCGATCCTTGAGCGTGCGCAGGGCATCGTCGAGCGACCGGGTGTTGTGCGTGCGGCTCCGGATCTCGAGGTCGAGGAGGAGCGCCAGCGCGTCCCCCTTCGTGTAGTACGAGAAGTAGCTGGAGCGGTCCACCGCCATCGGGATCGCCGCGCCATCCCAGAACGGGGCGAGGATCGACGAGAGCCGGGCCGAGACCTCCTTGCGCCCCGGCGCCTCACTGTTCGCGCGGATCACGCGCCCGAGCGTCCGGTAGTACGCCGCCTTATCCACCACGCCCGCGCGCAGCAGCCCGATCTCCCCGTAGTACTGCGTCCACCCCTCGGCCACCCACAGGCTCGGCTGGTACGGCTCGCGCGTGTAGTCGAAGGGCCCGAGCGCGATCGGGCGAACGCGCTTCACGTTCCACGTGTGGAAGTACTCGTGCGCCGCGCTCGCGATTCCGGGGAGCACGGTGGCGGTGTCGGTCCACGGATCGGCGGTGATGATCTGCGTGGAGTACAGGTGCTCCATCCCGTCCCTCCCCGCGTAGCCGATGTGGAACATGAACGTGTACATGTCGAGCGGCGGGGGCGCGATCACGCGGTTCTCGTAGCGCACGATCTTCTCGATGTCGCGCACGAAGCGCTCGCGCTGCCCGCCCTGGTCCCCGTTGTAGTGCACCATGACGCGGTACAGCCGGCCGTCCACGCGGAAGCTGTCGACGTCGAAGCGGCGCGCGACCTCGGTGGGGGTGTCGATGAGGCGGTCGAAGGACGGGAACTGGAACTCGAGCTGGTCGTTCACCCGGCTGTCGCCGTTGATCACGTGCCACCCGCGCGGCGGCACGACGGTGAGCCGGACCGGGTGCGCCTTGAACCCGACGACGTACATGAAGAGCGACGCCCCGTTCCAGTTCGCGTGCGCGGTGTCGGCCACGCTGAACGTCCCCGAGAGGGTGTTCGCGTACACCTGGTAGTTGACGTGCAGGCGCCGCGCCTTGGCGGGGTAGACGCGCCAGAGCGAGCCGTTCACGCGTCCGTAGCGCACGGTCTTCCCCGAGTCCGTCGTCGCGGTGAAGCCGCGCACGTTGCGGGCGAAGTACATCGGCGCGTAGCGCCCCGGCGACCACACCGGCATCTGCAGCTCGAGCGAGTCGCCGAGCACGCCGTCGATGTCGATCGAGACGTCGTAGAGGTGCCCCGCGGTGTCGGGGATCGCGACGCGGTAGGCGATGTCGTAGATCCCGGCCGGCGCTGGGATCCCCGCGCGGCCGCCGCGGCCGGCGCGGCGTTCCGGCTGTTGTTGAGTGCCGCCCCCCCCGCTGGCACAGCCCGCGGCAACGGCGAGGAGCACGAACAGCGCGAACCGGATCGGCAGGGGGTGTCGAGGTGCGTGCATGAGTGAGGTCGTTGTAAGGGGATGAGACGGCGGATCGGCCCTGCGGGCCGTGTGCGTCACGTCGGGTGGCACGAGCACGACAGCGGGTGGCGCGGGCACGTTAGTCCCGCTCCGGGACCGCGCCGGCCGCGGGGGCCACGTTCCGGCCGCGCAGGATCGCCACGAGCGCGGCCCGGCCGTACACGCGGAGCGCGAGCACGACGCCGATCACCGTCGGGATGATCGTCGTGTACAGCCGCCAGTGGAAGAGAATCGCGGCATCGTGCCCGCCCAGGTCTCCCACCGCGCCGCCGAGAAAGCCGAGCTCCACCACCCCCGCCCCGGACGGCGTGGGGAGGAGGAGCTGGCCGTAGACAAGCGTGAACGACGCGAAGGCGAGCGGGCCGAGCGCGGGCGGCGCGGGGAGCGTGAGCGCCAGCACCGGGAGCACCGCCACGCGCGCCCCCAGGCTCACGAGCGTCAGCGGCGCGCACGCGGCGAGGGGCCACGCGGGCATGCGGCGGGCGTAGGCCAGGGCGCGGCGCATCCCGCGCCGCACGAGGTGCGAGGCGCGCGGGGAAAAGCGGCGCGCGCCCCACCACGTCGCCACGCTCACCGCCGCGATCGCGAGCACCCACGGCCACGCGGCCCGCACCGTGTGCGCCAGCTGCGGTTCCGCGGACCGCCACCACGCCGGCGCGTAGGCGAGCGCGAGCCCCCCGGCCGCCAGCGCGACCACCGGCCACATCGCCACGATCTCGATCACCACGGCCACGAGCCCCGCCACCACCGGCACCTGCGCGTGCGCCATCCCCGCCAGACGGGCCGGCTCCCCGGCCACGCGCAACGGCGTGACCGCGGACGCCGCGTCCCCCGCCACGTTGAGGGTGAACGCGTCGAAGAACGAGACCGGCACGCGCAGCCCCGCCAGGATCCACTGAATGCGCCAGGCACGGGCGGCGAGGTCGATCGCAACCAGGGCGAGGCACACGAGGTGCGCGTGGAGCGACGACAGCATGACCAGGGAGAATATCCGGCTGGCCGTGGTTGCCGCCAGTGATCCCGCCGGTGTAGCTTGACCCTGCCATGCCAACCCCGGCCTCCGACAGCGGGCTGCACCGCTTCGCCTTCTTCGCCGGCTTCTCCGACGCCGATCTCGAGGCGCTCGCCGCCGCGCTCAACACCGCAACCTTCGACACCGACCGCTTCATCTTCCGCGAGGGGGACGCACGCGGGATGTTCGCGATCGTGGACCGGGGCGCCGTCGCCATCGAGCGCGGCGCCCCGGACCGCCCGGTGCGCCTGGCCACGCTCGGCCCGGGCGAGGTCCTCGGCGAAGGGGTCCTCCTCGGCGACATCGAGCCCCACGGCACCAGCGCCCGCACCCTCGAGCCGACGACCATCATCTACTGGAACATGCTCGACGTGCAGGCGCTGCTGCAGGAGCGCCCGCGCCTCTTCGCCGCGCTCGTGACCCGCACCGCGCGCGCCATCGCCCAACGCCTCCGCGAGGCCGACGCGACGCTCGTCGGCCACGGCCGCCTCTTCGGCTTCGCCGGCGGCCGCCGCCGCGTCGAGCACGACCTCCTGGGCGAGCGCGAGGTCCCCGACGCGGCGCTGTACGGGATCCAGACGCTCCGCGCGATCGAGAACTTCCCGATCACCGGCGTCCCGCTCCGCGAGTTCCCGGAGCTCGTCGCCGCGCTGGCCGCGGTCAAGGAAGCCGCCGCCCTCGCCAACGCCGACCTCGGCCTCCTCTCCCCAGAACGACGCGACGCCATCGTGCGCGCGGCCCGCGAGATCCGCGCGGGCCGCCACCACGAGCACTTCCTCGTCGACATGATCCAGGGGGGCGCCGGCACCTCGACCAACATGAACGCCAACGAGGTCATCGCCAACCGCGCCCTCGAGCTCCTCGGCCGCCCCCGCGGCGACTACGAGACCATCCACCCCAATAGCCACGTCAACCTCTCCCAGTCGACCAACGACGTCTACCCCACAGCCGTCAAACTGGCGCTCCACGCCGGCATCGACCGCCTGAAGCTCGCGATGCACGAGCTGGCCGGCGCCTTCCTGGAGAAGGGGAGCGAGTTCGCCCGCCTCCTCAAGATGGGGCGCACCCAGCTCCAGGACGCGGTCCCCATGACCCTCGGCCAGGAGATGGCCGCCTTCGGCCACACCCTCCTCGAAGACGTCGACCGCCTCGGAGAGACCCAGGCGCTCATCCGCGAGATCAACATGGGCGCCACCGCGATCGGCACCGGGATCACCGCCCCGCCGGGGTACGCCGAGCAGGTCCGCCGCCACCTCTGCGAGGTCACCGGGCTCCCCCTCGTGACCGCCCCCGACCTCGTCGAGGCCACTGCCGACACGGGGGTCTTCGTCCAGCTCTCCGGGGTGCTCAAGCGGTGCGCGGTCAAGCTCTCCAAGATCTGCAACGACCTCCGCCTCCTGAGCTCCGGCCCCCGCGCCGGGCTCGGGGAGATCAACCTCCCCCCGCGGCAGCCCGGCTCCTCGATCATGCCCGGGAAAGTGAACCCGGTCATCCCCGAGGTCGTCAACCAGGTGTGCTTCGACGTGATCGGCGGCGACGTCACCGTGACCCTGGCCGCCGAGGCGGGGCAGCTCCAGCTCAACGTGTTCGAGCCGGTGATCGCCTACCGCCTCCTCAGCGCCCTCCAGACGCTCCGCAACGCCTGCATCGTGCTCCGCGAACGGTGCGTCGTCGGGATCACCGCGAACCCGGAGCGCATGCGCTGGTTCGTGGAGCATTCCATTGGCGTGGTCACCGCGCTCGTCCCCGCCCTTGGGTACGAGACCGCGACACGGGTCGCCAAGCGGGCCCTGGAGATGGGGAAGAGCGTGTACGACGTGGTGAGCGAGGAAGGGCTCCTCACCCGGGCACAGCTCGACGAGCTGCTCGACCCCGCCGCCATGACGGGGCCCACCCGGGGCGACGACGAGCCCGGAGGCGCGTAAGGCCCTGCCATGGCACGCCCCCGCCTCGACCCCTCGGTGTTCCACCTCCCCGTCGAGCGCATGCGGGAGGGGTACTACTCCGACAAGTACTTCGTGCGCGCGCGGGAGATCCTCCTCGCCGACCGCCACGCCCCGCGCGTCACCATGCAGGTCTTCGGGAAGGCGCACGCCTTCCTCGGCGGCATGGACGAGGCGATCGCCATCCTCAAGCTGTGCGCCATCGAGTGGGACGACCTCGTCGTGCACGCGCTCTACGACGGCGACGAGATCGCCCCGTGGGAGACGGTCATGACGATCGAGGGGCCGTACGCCGCCTTCGCGCACCTCGAGACGCTCTACCTGGGCGTCCTCGCCCGCCGCACCCGGGTCGGGACCAACACCCGCCTCGTCGTCGAGGCCGCACGCCCCAAGACCGTGATGTTCTTCCCCGCCCGGCACGACCACTGGCTCGTGCAGACCGGCGACGGCTACGCCGCCCACATCGCCGGCGCCATCGGCGTCTCCACCGACGCCCAAGCGAGCTGGTGGGGCTCGGAGGGGATCGGCACGGTACCGCACGCACTCATCGCCGCCTACGGGGGCGACACCGTGCTGGCCACCAAGAAGTTCGCCCAGTACATCGATCCGAGCGTGCAGATCATCACCCTGGTCGACTATGACAACGACTGCGTGGCCACGAGCCTCGCCGTGGCGCGCGCCCTGGGCGACCGGCTCTGGGGGGTACGGATCGACACCTCGGAGAACCTCGTCGACCGCTCCATCATCCCGCAGATGGGGGACTTCAAGCCCACCGGGGTGAACCCTCAGCTCGTCTGGAACGTGCGGAGCGCGCTCGACCGCGAGGGTTTCCACAACGTGAAGATCGTCGTCTCCGGGGGGTTCACGGTGGAGAAGATCCGCGCGTTCGAGCGCGCGGGGGTGCCCGTCGATTCCTACGGTGTCGGTTCGTCCCTTTTTTCCGGGCGCTTCGATTTCACGGCCGACATCGTGCTCGTCGATGGCGTGCCGCAGTCGAAGGCGGGGCGGCGCTACCGGCCGAATCCGCGCCTCGAGCGAGTCGTCTGAAGGGGTGACGGGGCCGGGTAACGGGAGAGGAACATTCCCCCTACCGAGGGCCGCCGTTCCCTCGCTACATTCTCTTGATTTGTCTATTGTTAGCCCCTAGCTTCCGCGCGAAGGTCTCGCAACCGGGCGCTCCCCTTCCAGGCGCCCGAATCTCAGAACGCCTATCAGGATACGGGATGACTGGTCATCACCGCGCGCGCCGGCTCTACCATGCCGCGCTGACAACGGTGTTCGCCCTGGGATTGGCTGCCTGTTCCGACGTTCCCAACACCATCTTCGGTGCCCACTCCGAGTTCGGGCACGCTGAAGACCGCCTCACGTATCTACTCCTGACGCTCGGGGGGCTGGTCTTCGTGCTCGTCGAAGGGCTCCTGCTCTTCGTCGTGCTCAAGTTCCGGGCGCGCCCTGGGAACCCGACCCCCAAGCAGACCCACGGGAACACCACGCTCGAGGTCACCTGGACGTTGATCCCGGCGCTGATCCTCGCCTTCATCGCGGTCCCCACGGTCCGCACGATCTTCCAGACGCAGGAGAAGGCCCCGGCCGACGCGCTCCAGGTCGAAGTGATCGGCCACCAGTGGTGGTGGGAGTTCCGCTACCCGCAGTACAAGGTCACCACGGCGAACGAGCTCTATCTCCCCGTGGGGCGCACGGTGAGCTTCACGCTGCAGACGAACGACGTGATCCACTCGTTCTGGATCCCTCAGCTCGGCGGGAAGCGCGACCTCGTGCACCGGAACAAGCCGAACTATCTCTGGTTCACGCCGGAGTCGTCGTTCGTCTGGAACGGTTTCTGCGCCGAGTACTGCGGCACGTCGCACTCGAACATGCGCTTCCGCGTGTTCACCGTGCCGCAGCAGGAGTTCGAGGCCTACATCGCCCACCAGCAGAGCGGCCCCGCGTTCCCCGTGGCCCAGGCCACGCCGGCCGACACGGCCAAGGGGAAAGGGGCCGCACCGGTGGCCGCGCAGCAGGTCGCGCAGACGACCCCCGCCGCGCCGGGACCGTCGGAGAACACCGGGACCTGGCCGCATGACAAGCTCCCGGCATGGAGCGTCCCGAACACGCCGCTCCCCGCCGGGCTCACCATGACGGCCGAGGAGGGGGACGCGGCCCGGGGCGCTCAGCTCTTCAAGGCCAGCCCCTGCATCGCCTGCCACACCATTCAGGGAGTCTCGCCCGGGACCATCGGTCCCAACCTCACCCACGTCGGGAGCCGCACCACCATCGGCGGCGGACTGTACCCGAACGACCTGAAGCACCTCGCGATGTGGATCAAGGATGCCCCGATGATGAAGCCAGGCGTGATCATGCCGGCCATGGGGAAGGACGCGCCGCAGGTGCCGGGCGCACCCCCGAAGATGGGGCAGTACACTGACCAGCAGATCGCCGACATCGCCGCGTACCTTTCGTCCTTGAAGTAATCGGAGACTACGAATGGCAACGACTGTTGCGGCGCCACGTGCCGCCGGCCCGAAGCACAAGTACGAGAGCGGCATCTGGAGCTGGCTGGCTACCACCGATCACAAGCGGATCGGGCAGCTCTACCTGTACACCGCCCTCGCCTGGTTCCTTGTCGGCGGCATCGAGGCGTTCATCATCCGCTTGCAGCTCTACGGCCCGAACGGCCGCATCGTCTCGGCCGAGACGTACAACCAGCTGTTCACGATGCACGGCACGACCATGATCTTCATGGCGATCATGCCGTTGTCCGCTGCATTCTTCAACTTTCTCGTCCCGCTCCAGATCGGCGCCCGCGACGTGGCGTTCCCCCGGCTGAACGCGTTCAGCTACTGGGTGTTCCTCGCCGGGAGCATCTTCATGAACGTCAGCTGGCTCTTCCACGCGGCTCCGGACGGCGGGTGGTTCGCATACGCGCCGCTCAACACGCGCGTCTACTCCCCCGGCCTCAACATGGACTTCTGGGTGATCGGGTTGCAGATCCTCGGTCTCTCCTCCCTGGCCGCGGGCTTCAACTTCATCACGACGATCATCAACATGCGGGCCCCCGGCATGCACTTCATGCGCATGCCCGTCTTCACCTGGGCCACCTTCGTCACCCAGTTCCTGATCGTCCTCTCGTTCCCGTTCATCACCGTCGCGGTCACCTTCCTCCTCTTCGACCGCTTCTTCGGGACCAACTTCTACGAGATCGCCGCGGGCGCTGATCCGCTCCTCTGGCAGCACCTCTTCTGGCTGTTCGGCCACCCGGAGGTGTACATCCTCATCCTCCCGGCGTTCGGCCTCGTCTCCGAGGTGCTCCCGACCTTCTCCCGGAAGCCCCTCTTCGGCTACCCGGTGATGGTCTACTCGCTCATCCTCATCGCCTTCCTCGGCTTCGGCGTGTGGGCGCACCACATGTTCGCCGTGGGGATGGGCCCGATCGCCGACTCGATCTTCGGCATCACCACGATGCTGATCGCCATCCCCACGGGGGTGAAGATCTTCAACTGGCTCGGCACCATGTGGGGGGGCTCGCTCCGCTTCACCACCCCCATGCTCTTCGCCATCGGCCTCGTCTCGCTCTTCACGATCGGCGGGATCTCGGGGGTCATGCACTCCTCCCCACCCTCCGACCTCCAGCAGACCGACAGCTACTTCGTGGTCGCGCACTTCCACTACGTGCTGTTCGGCGGCTCGATGATGGGGCTCTTCGCCGGGATCTACTACTACTTCCCGAAGATCACCGGCCGCCTGATGAGCGAGACGCTCGGCAAGTGGCACTTCTGGCTCACCTTCATCGGGATGAACCTCACCTTCTTCCCGATGCACTTCGCCGGCCTCGACGGGATGCCCCGCCGCATCTGGCAGTACGATGCGAACCAGGGGTGGGACGTCGATAACCACATCTCGACGATCGGCGCCGCAATCCTCGTCGTCGCTACCCTGATCTTCGTGATCAACCTCGTCCGCTCGCGCCGCTCCGGCGCCCGCGCGGGGAATGATCCGTGGGGCGCGCCCACGATCGAGTGGTCCATCCCGTCCCCGCCGCCGGCCTACAACTACGCGACGATCCCGACCGTCCGGTCACGCTACCCGATGTGGGACATGAAGGCCCCGGAGCTCACCGCCTCAGTGCCCCACTCCCCCGCGGGCGAGAAGGAAGTCACCGTCAAGGTCGGCGGCGCCACCGCCGGACACATCGAGACCCCGGCCGATACGCAGCTCAACGCCGAGAACGCTCACCCCTCGGCCCACGAGCTCGGCATCGTCATGCCGACCCCCACGATCAAGCCGCTCCTCGCGACGCTCGGCCTCTGCGTCTCGTTCTTCGGCCTGATCTGGCACCGGCACGTCCCGATCATCATCCTCGGCGGTGTCATCTTCGTCGCGGCACTCTACGCCTGGCTGCTCACCCCGCTCGAGCCTGAACACTAAGGAGATCTCCATTGGCTACCGCTGCACTGGCCGAAGCGCACGACGAGCATCACTACACGAGCACCGGCCTTCCGCATACCAAGATCGCCATCTGGGCCTTCATCGGCTCGGAGTGCTTCTTCTTCGCGTCGCTCATCGCGACGTACCTGATCTACAAGGGACGGTCCGTCGTCGGACCGTTCCCGCACACCCCGTGGGTCGATCCGGCCACCGGGCAACACTTCAAGCCGATCCTCAACATTCCCGTCACCTCGGCCTCGACCTTCGTCCTCCTCATGTCGTCGCTGGCCATGGTGCTCGCGCACTCCGCTGTCGTGCGCGGTGACCGGAAGTGGTCGAAGATCTGGCTGGCCAGCACGGCTCTCCTCGGCGCCACCTTCCTCGGCTTCCAGGCGTACGAGTTCACCTCGTTCGTCCACGAAGGGCTGAAGATCACGACCAATCTGTTCGGGTCGACCTTCTTCACCCTCACCGGGTTCCACGGCGCCCACGTCACCGCCGGCGTCCTCTGGCTCGTGACGATGCTGTTCATCGACTTCAAGCGCGGGCTCGGACCCCGCGATGCGATCAACGTCGACGTCATGGCCCTCTACTGGCACTTCGTCGACGTGGTGTGGATCGCGATCTTCACGCTCGTCTACCTGATCCAGTAGCGAGGACTCGGATGACCGCTGATCATTCCGCGCACGTCACGCGCGACGCCCACGGCGACGCCCACCCGGTCGAGCACGCGCACCCCGATTGGGGCACGTACAAGTGGGTCGCGCTCGTGCTCACGATCATCACGATCGTCGAGGTCTACGTCTACTACACGGGGCTCAAGGACACGAGACTCTTCGTCCCGATCCTTCTCATCCTCTCGGCCGCGAAGTTCGCGATCGTGGTGATGTTCTACATGCACCTCAAGTACGACGCGAAGATCTTCCGCGGGTTGTTCATCGGCCCGCTGATCGTCGCCATGACGGTGCTCATCTCGCTCCTGTTCCTCTTCGGGCACATCGCGATCCACGCGTCGTGAGCCCCACGGGCCGCGCCACGATGCGGCACCGGAACCAGGCACGAACGAGCGGGAGGGGGGAGCGCGAAGCTCCCCCCTCCCGTTCCGTCATTCGTCCCCGCCCAACGCGTGCGCGAACTCCTGCCGCAACGCCGGATGGGTACGCCACATGTACGTCCCCATCATGGCCGCCGCGAGCAGGTTCCCCGCCGCGATCTGGTACCAGGCGAGCGAGCGCAGCTCCGTCTCCGCGAGCAGCGCGATCACGCCGTACACCCCCAGCTCGAAGATGATGAACAGGAGGGTGAAGATCACCAGCACCGACGGCTCGGTCTCCGCCTTGTGCACCACGTACGACACCACGATCCCCGTGGCGATGAACGCCGCGTAATGGACGATCGTGTACACGAGGACGTGCACGAGCGCGCCGTCGTGCGTCGTGTCGCCGAAGATGCTCGCCACTCCGGCGCCAAGGATCCTGGGGGTGTAGAGCGGGTGCCCCGCGATCAGGTCCACGATCAGGAACCACACGGCGACGCTCGTCGCCCCGATGATCCCGGCGATGACCCCTTCGCGGCCGAGTCTGTGCCCTGGCTGCATGCGGCCCTCCTGCACCTAGGTGATCGAGCAGTGAAAAGCGTCGAACACTACGACCAGACGCCTCACGGGCGTCCAAAAACCACGGAAGGGCCCGGAGCGCCGTCGTCCAGGCACTCGGTACGGGTGATTTCCAATCTGGGGCCCCAGGCGTCCCTTGCCTAGGGTACCCCTCGCGCGGCCGGCACCCGTACCGGCCCGGAAGCGCCCCACGTGGCTCCCGGCCGCCGCTCTCGACAAACCCTGAATCAGGTGCAACTATCCTACACATGATCCCGAACTCCAAGGCCGTCCCGGCCGTGCTCGCGCTCCTCTCCCTCCCCCTCGCCACCGCCTGCTC
>JADGGM010000708.1 GCA_019689955.1 Gemmatimonadaceae bacterium | reverse complement strand
GAACCGGGGGTGGGGAGTGGGGGGTGCTCGACCGACCAGCTGAAGCAGCGCTGATACGCGGCGGAGCTATCGTGGGACGTGGGGAGTGCGAAGTGTTCCGAGCCGGTGCGGGCGCGGGTCGTGTCGGACAAGTCGTAGAGCTCGGCGAGTGCGCCGGGGCGTTCGATACCATCGATCCGGCGGCCGATGTGCTCCAGGTAGCCCGTGAAAAGCGAGTCCTCGCGCACTCCGCCCTTGTTGAACGGGTGAGAGAGCACCAACCAGAAGCGGCGCGTGCCGCGGCGAGCATCGAGCGCCGTCAGGTAATCGTGCCAGTCGCCTGATAGACACGGCGCCAGCTCGTACGACGAGTCCTGGAGGCCGACGCGTGGTGCGTAGTAACGCATCGCGCGCGACGCGCCGTAGTACACGTAGATCACGTCCCCCGGGCGGCGGTGGGCGGCCACATATTCCAGCACCGGGCGGAGCTCTTCGCGCGCGAACGGGAGGGCGCGGAGATCGAGGACACCGGCCGCGCCCAGCGCCCCCATCAAGCTCATCGCCAGGCCCTGGAACAGGACCCGGCGTCCGGCGAGCGCGAGGAGCCAGCCCGCGGCGGCGCTCACGATCACGATGAACAGCGGCGCGAACACCAGCGTCAAGCGCGTGGCGAACGGATACAAGCGCAGCGCTGACGCGAGGAGACCGAGCACCACCGGTGCCAGCACCAGCATCGCGGAGCCATCGCGGCGGCGGGCGAGCGCCGCCGCACCCAGCACCACGAGCGCGAGCGCGAGCATCGTCACCGACGGCGAGAAGAGCCACGCCATCTCGGCCACCAGCGCGTGCGAGAGCCAGCGAACGGTCGCGAAGAGACCATCGCGGAGCGGCAGGAACGCCGGGGCCCAGAAGAAATCCAGCCGGGAGCGCGTGAGTGGGGGGATGGCGTGGAACGAGTGGATCGTCGCGGCCGTCGCGCCGAGTGCCCAGAGCGCGACCGGGAGCGCGAGGGGACGGAGCCCGCGCCAGCGGCGCGTGCGGAGCACCGGGGCCAGGAGATACAGCCCCGCCCCCCCGAGCACGAACACCGACGGCTGCGAGAACCACGGCGCGAGCGCCCCGGCGATCCCCAGCGCGAGCAAGCGGCGCGGGCGGCGCGGGTCGTCCTCGCGGGCCACGAGCGTGAGCAGCGCGAGCCCCATCGTCGCGGCCACGTCGAGCGCGTACTGCTTCGTCTCCCCGGAGTAGTAGAGCAGCGGGTTGGAGATCGCGAAGAGCGCCACCGCGAACGGCACCGCGAGCCCCTCGAGCGTGCGGCGGGCCAGCGGGACCGCGAGCGCCAGCGCGGCGAGGCTCGCGAGGAGCGGGACCAGGCGGAGCGCGTACTCCGAGGGGCCGAAGAGCACCACCGCGCCCCGTTCGAGCCAGAGAAAACCGAGCGGCGCGACCTGCGCCAGATCGAGCGGGCGCGCAAGCTCGCCGAACGAACGGCCGATGATGTTGTAGGCGAGCGAGGCCTCGTCGGCCCAAAGGGAGCGGTTGGCCGCGTAGTTCGCGATCCGGAGCGCCGCGCCGAGCGTCACCAGCGCCCAGAGCACGGGTCCGGAGGCCAGCCACCCCGTCCAGCGGTCGAGCACCGTGCCGGCCGACGTGCTCCCCCGCGGGTCAGTAGTCGCAATCTCCATGCGGGGCAGACGATGGAGGCGAGACCGCGCCACGGCAAGCCACCCCGCCCGCCCCCGTAC
>JADGGM010000707.1 GCA_019689955.1 Gemmatimonadaceae bacterium | reverse complement strand
GGTCGGGCCCACGCGAGGGGCCGGCCCTAGCCGGCGGCGGACTGGGGGAGCGAGCTTTCGGGGACCGGGAGCCCGACGTAGCCGCCGAGGAAGAGACGGCACACGCTCTGGCTCAGGAGCTCCACCCCCACGTCCCCGAGCGGGTCGTACCAGTTGTAGATCCAGTTCATCATGCCGAACAGCGAATACGCCGCCACGCGCCGGTTCAGGTGCGCCGGGCCGTGGCTCGCCTCGAGCTCGGCCAGGATGTCCATCAGCACGCGCGTGTACTCGCGCTTCATGTCGTTGACCGTCTGCAGGAGATCCCCCGTGAGCGCTCCCGCCTCGTGCGAGAGGACCTTCATCTCCGCCATGTGCGTGGCGAAGTAGTCCAGGTGATTGTCGACGAAGCGGTAGAGACGTTCCACCGGATTGGTGACGCCGGCGAGCGCGCGCCGCATCCCGGCGATCACGGCCTCGAAGTTCCGGCGCTGGATGAGGTAGAGCAGCTCTTCCTTGCTCCGGACGTAGTAGTAGACGCCGGCCAGCGAGATCCCGGATGCGCGGGCGAGGTCGCGCATGCTCGTCTGGTGGTAGCCGTGCTGCGCGAAGACGCGCGCGGCGGACGAGAGGAGGGTGTCGAGCTTCTGATCCCGCATCGGATTCGCCATGGGGCTCCTCGCCGGTCTTTCGAACGCTCGTTCAATTCCAACGTACGCGCCGGTTCTCGGGGCGTCAAGCAAGGCCTCCTTAACGATCCGTTGTGACCTACGTCTCACTAGCCGACGGGATGCCTGACGCGACGGGCCCGGCTGGCGAGCCGGACGACGGCGCGCTGATCGCGCGATGGAAGGGCGGTGACGAGCGGGCGGCCAGCCAGCTCGTGCAGCGCCACGCCGCGGCATTGGGGCGCTTCGTGGCGAGCTTGGGGGAGCGGGAGGAGGTGGAGGAGGTGGTGCAGGACACCTTCGTCCGCGCGTTCGGCTCGCTCGACGGGTTCCGCGCGGAGAGCTCGCTCCGGACGTGGCTGTTCACGATCGCGCGCAACCTGCTGCGCGACCGGGTGCGGAGCCGGCGGGCGCAGCGGGAGCTGGTGCCGATCCAGGAGGACCACGCGGCGACGTCGCACGACGCGCTCGACGGGGCGGTGGCGGAGGAGACGGAGGCGCGGATGCAGGCGGCGGTGGCGCGTCTGTCGCCGATGCAGCGCAACGTGTTCACGCTGCGGGTGGTGGAGGGGCTGTCGTACAAGGAGATTGCGACGGTGCTGGAGAGCACGGAGGGCGCGGCGCGCGTGCACTATCACAACGCGATGCGAGCGATCAAGGAGTTTCTCCATGACTGACTGCCCGCGTGGAGACATTCGCGATCTGCTCCCCGATCTGGTCCACGACCAGCTCGCGCCGGAGCTGCGCGCGGCGGTGGAGGCGCACGTGGCCACGTGCGCGGCGTGCGCGGCGGAGGTCGCCCTCCTGCACCGCATGCGCGCGGCGCTCGGCCGCACCCCCCGCCTCGACGTCGAACGCATCGCGGCGGCGGTGCGCGCCGCACGCGCCGACGACGCGGGGGTGCCGGACACGATCCCGATCGCGGCGATTCCGGCGACGCGTGCGGGGGAGGTACCGGCGGCGGCCCGGCCGCGTGCGGCGCGTCGGCGCGTGCTCTGGTCCGACTGGCGCGCCGCGGCGGGGATCGCGGCGGTCGCGGTCGGGGTGATGAGCTATTCGTTGGCGCGGAGCATCAACGGG